>ONVN01000054.1 GCA_900321295.1 uncultured Eubacteriales bacterium | reverse complement strand
CGTCGAAGGAGAACTGCGTCTTCACATGCAGGTGCAGTTTGGAGAATTTGAAATCGAATTCCCGGCCTTCATAATCGAAGACGCCCAGCAGTCTCCGGTCGAGGGGGACGAAGTAGATCTTGGGACGTCCTCCGCCGATATCAAAGGCACTGTTCCGAAGCTCCTTTCCGGTCAGGCGGCTCTTCAGGCAGCTGGAGGCCAGCCAGACCCAGGGACTGGTGAAATCCCGGCCCCAGTTCTTGTCGGCATAGCCCCAGGAAGTGTCCGGGTCCACGGTGTAGGTCCTGCCGTTGCAGGCGATGGTGCCCTGATACCGTGTCTTCATGCCTTCGGCGTGCCAGTACATCGCAAAGGCTTCGGCCTCCCGGAGGGGACGGCTGGCACCGTACCCCACATTGAAGGTGAGCTCCTTGTGCACGCTCAGGTCCCAGGACATGCTGCCGGCATCGGACATCCATTCGGGATGGGCTGCGGCTTCCTCCGGAAGAATGGAAATGCTGCCCCGGAGCAGCGTTTCGGAGGCCAGGCAGTCCCCGGCGGCCACCTCATAGGGTGCGCCGTGGTGAATCCGGACATCCTTCCAGGCAAAGAAGCGGTGCAGCTGGCATTTGCCTTCGCCCCAGCATCCGGCCTTGACCATGAGATAGGAGGGGCGGATGCCGTTTTCACGGTTTTCCGGAAGCTGGCCGAGAACCGGCTTCTCTCCGCCCAGGGCGGGATTCACCGTAAAGAATTCAATAAAAAAGGGTTTCTCCTCACCGGTCTCCGCATCCCGGGCGGTCAGGGAATGCCACCACCAGTCATAGCCCAGATGGGCGAGGGGGCCGTGGAGCATGAACGCATCACGGCCTAAGTCCGAATGATTGAACACAGGATCACCTTCTGAAGTCATACTTGCCGTCCCTTCTATTGTAGCACAAATGCGGAACTGGCGACCTGAGGAATTCCGGAATTTGTTCCGGAAGGCCGGGAAAGATGGCCGGAAGGAGGGATTTGTGGTACAATACCTCCAGAAGCATTTTCATTCTGAAAGGAGAAAAAAACGATGGCACAGTTTGGTCTGGACGAAGCAAAGCGGCTGGTGGAAAGCGGGATGGGAGAGGCCCAGGAACTGCTGAAGAATCCGGCGAAGATCACCTCCCTTCTGGGACAGGTAGGAGAAAAACTGAAGTCGGTCCCGCTGGCCGGTGACCTGATTGCCAGTGTTCCCCTGATGATCGCCATGGTGAAGGGCTACATTACCGGAACCTACAAGGAGGTTTCCCCGAAGGTCATTGTCAGCCTCGTGGCGGCTTTCCTGTATCTGGTCCGCCGCAAGGACCTGATCTCCGACAGCATCCCCGTGCTGGGCTATGTGGATGACCTGGCCGTTCTCGGGTTTGCCCTCAAGGTGTGCGAACCGGAACTGAAGGCCTTCGCTGCCTGGAGAGACGGGAATGACGTTCAGTACAATTAAACCGGAAGAGCCCAACCAAAAGAAGCGCCTGGATGCAGGCGCTTCTTTTGAATATAGTGGGCGTGAAGGGAACGGATCCTGTCAGCCGAGAATCGCCCGGAAGCCCTCGGCAAACAGCGAGGCGAGGATATCCGCGCCTTCATCGGAGGGATGCAGTCCGTCATAGGTCAGGGCAATGGACTTAGGCGGATAGGGGTACTCGTCCTGGAGCGGGTCAAAGGGAATCCCGATATAGTCCGGATAGGGAAGATCCTCGTAGGTGCCGTTTTTCCGGACATGCTTGAAGTGAATCAGTTTTTCCTGGACAAAGCCGGAACGGCTCCAGAGGTCCACGGTATACACGTGCTCTTCCGCATAGGCCTTCAGAAGGGCCGCCGAGACATCCTTCAGCCAGACCCCGTTTTCCGGGGCATAGCTGCCCTGCGCATTGTTCTGGGCGTCCAGGAGATAGATGAAATCGGCCCGCTCCACGGGATTTCCGGCCAGGATCGGGGCATCCGGCGCCACGGCCCGGATGTGGTCCAGGAGAAGGCCCAGGTTGCCGAGGATGGTGCCTTCCCGGCGGGCCTTCAGGTCCTCCCCGGTGCCCAGCGGGTACAGCTGGTGCCAGTCGTTGGTGCCCAGGAGAATGGTATAGACATCGGCCTCGGGAATGGTCTGGGAAACCCAGTCCTGGAAGGTGGAACCGTTGATGCCGATGTTCATGAGTTCCAGCGGATACTCCGGGAGCTTGTCGAGAATCCGGGAGAGATAGCCCTTGTGCAGACGGTAGAGGGTTTCATCGAGATGGTCGTTGAGATACGTGAACGAGTCGCCGATGGCGCACCAGCGCAGAACCTGCTGATCCATAGTTTCCTCCGAGAGACAGGATGTCCGGAATAGGACATTCGTTTTTTCTTTCCTGCATTCTACCACCAAACCCTGTGCCCTGCCAGACCTCCCTTCCGGAAAACTGCGTGGCGCAGGAAAAGAAACGGGAAAAAGAAAGCATGAAAACCGCTTCGTGCGTCTTTTGCCTGCCCCCGTTTCGTGTTATCATATGCGCAGAAAAGACAGCGAATGGGAGACATTCGGAGCACATCCCGGGCAGAGACCCGGAGAAAGGACACGGCATGCATTTTGTGGATGCGAAGGGAATCCTGACGGCGGGCGGCGGGCAGAACGGCATGAATGTTTATCGCGGATGCACCCGCGGGTGCATTTACTGCGACAGCCGGAGCCGGTGCTATCAGTTTACGCATCCCTTTGAGGACATTGAGGTCAAGCAGAATGCGCCGGAGCTTCTGGAAAAGGCCCTGCGCTCGAAGCGGCAGAAGTGCATGATCGGCACCGGTTCCATGTCGGACCCCTACATGCACTGCGAGGAAAATCTCCGGCTGACGAGACAGTGTCTGGAGGTGATCCGGGCCTACGGTTTTGGTCTGGCCATCCAGACCAAGTCCGACCGGATTCTCCGGGACATCGATCTTCTGGAGGCGATCAACCGCTCTGCCAAATGTGTCGTGCAGCTCACCCTCACCACCTGGGACGAGGACCTGTGCCGCATTCTGGAACCGCATGTCTGCACCACCATGCGGAGGATAGAGGTGCTGAAGGAAATGCAGAAGCGGGGAATCCCCACCGTTGTCTGGCTGACGCCCATCCTTCCCTTCATCAACGATACGCCGGACAACATCCTGCCCATCCTGGAGGCCTGTGCGGACGCCGGGGTGAAGGGCATTCTGGATTTCGGCATGGGGATGACCCTCCGTGAGGGGAGCCGGGAGTACTATTATGCCGCCCTGGACCGGCATTTCCCGGGTCTGAAGGAACAGTATGTCCGGACCTACGGCAATGCCTATGTCCTGCCAAGCCCGCGGGCAGGCGAACTGGAACCCCTGTTTCAGGCTTTCTGCCGGGAGCACGGCCTGCTGTCGAACCCGGAGGAGATCTTCCGGTACATGAACGAATTTCCGAAGCCCTATGAGCAGATGTGTTTTCTGCCCTGAAAAACAGCATACCGTCCTCCGGCGCCTTGGCCCGGAGGCAGAAGACAGGAGGAATTGCAGATGGAGCATGAACTGATGATCCGGGAAGTCCGGCCGGGCATTTATCTCATGGATGAAGCCCATGAGGCCACAGGGTATCTGGTGGTGGGCGAACAGCGCGCCTGCGTGATTGACACCATGAACGGATACAATGACCTCCATGCCGCGGTGCGGAAGCTGACGGACAAACCCCTCACCGTGATCAACACCCACGGGCATCCGGACCATATTTTCGGCAATGTGTATTTTGACGAGGCCTTTCTGCATCCCGCCGACCTTCCGCTGGCCCGTTCCTTCGCGGAGGACCCGGAATACCAGACCCTGTGCCGGGAAAAGGGATGGCAGATGCCGCCCTTCCGGGACATTCTCCCGGGGGACACGGTGGACCTCGGCGGAAGAACCCTGGAAGTGATCGCCCTGCCCGGGCACACGCCGGGCGGCATTCTTCTCCTTCTCCGGGAAGACCGGATTCTGTTCACCGGGGACAGCATCAACCATCATCTGTGGATGCAGCTGGACGGCTGCCTGCCCTTGACAGCGTTCCTGAAGGAACTGGACAAGGTGATGTATCTGGAAAAAGAGGCGGATCTCATTCTCCACGGACATGCCCGGGATGTGGACGATATTTCCCTCCTGCACTGTCTGCGGGAAGGCGTAAGGGAAATCTGCGAGGGGAAAACGGAAGAGGACCTGCCCTACACCTGGTTCGGGGGAACGGATCTCCAGCATGCCTTCCGGTGTGAGCCGGACCGGTTCTATCAGCAGGCAGACCATGTGATCTGCTACCGCCGGGACAACATCGGGGCATGAACATGCCTTTGGAGCAGGAGGCGAACGCAATGAAGGAAGTCCGCAGGCGGTCGGTCCGACCTGTCTACTCCATGGTGGTGCAGCCGGCCTTTCTCATCGGGACAAGGAATGAGGACGGCAGCCCCAACTTTGCCCCCATCACCTGGCTCAGCGTGACCCATGAAGCCGGGGACGGGTATCTTATGGTCATCAGCATGACCG
>ONVN01000336.1 GCA_900321295.1 uncultured Eubacteriales bacterium | reverse complement strand
TCGTTCTTCAGAAGCATGAAAGAGGGGTATCTTGCCGATCCGATCTTTCATGAAAATGAAAAACAGGCCAATAAAATGATGGTCCATGTGCTGATCATCAGCGGTTTCATTATGATCGCCGTCTGGCTCGGTGCAGCACTTGGCATCTTTGTCTTTGCAAGGGATCTGGTCAATGCCGCCATCATGTGGGGCCTCGGAGAGATCGCCGTGATGTGCATCATTGCCCGGTATGTCGACGAGGATGCATGGTGGCTCAAGTATCTCCTGATGGCGGGCAGTGCTTTTGTCTACTCCCGCATTGATATGATCTTTACCCATAAAGCCGCCCTGGTCATGGTCATTCCCGTCATCTGCTCCTGCAGATACTTTTCGCGGAGGCTGACTATCTCCATGGCTGCCCTCTGCACCGTCACCTTTGCACTGTCCGCAGCCTACGGTGCCAACCACGGGCTGTTCAACCTCAACGATCTTACCCTGCCCATCGGCACCACCATGACCACCACCGGCAAATTCATTGACAGTGCCGTGGAACAGGTTGGATATGACAAGGCACTGTTTCTGCGCAATACCATGGTCTATTCCTATATGCCCAAATGGCTAATTTTCGTTGTCGCGGCCATTATCAGCACCAAAATTGCGAGCCGAGGCAGGGAAATGGTGCTTGAAGAGAAGCGCATGACGGAAAGCGATGCACGCATCCGGACCGAACTGGGCCTCGCTGCCCGGATTCAGGCCGATGCCCTTCCCAGCCATTTTCCTGCATTCCCGGACAGGGTGGATCTCGACATCTATGCGTCCATGAACCCTGCCAAGGAAGTCGGCGGCGATTTCTATGATTTCTTCCTGATCGATTCCAACCATCTCGCGCTGGTCATCGCCGATGTCAGCGGAAAGGGCATCCCTGCCGCCCTGTTCATGATGTCTTCCAAGAGTCTCGTCCGGAATTATGCCATGGCCGGCCAGAGCCCTGCCAGTGTCCTTACAGCCGTCAACCGTCAGACCTGCGAGAACAACCAGGAAGACATGTTTGTCACGGTGTGGCTGGGTATTCTCGACCTGCGCAGCGGTCACCTGACCGCTGCGAACGCAGGCCATGAATACCCCATTCTCCGTCAGCCGGATGGCCCCTTTGAGCTGTTCATGGATCCCCACAGTTTTGTCATCGGCGGGCTGAAAGAAGCCGTCTACAAGGACTATGAGCTGGACCTGAAACCCGGCAGCAAACTGTTCCTGTATACAGACGGCGTACCGGAAGCAACGGATAACTATAAGGAACTGTTCGGCATTAACCGGATGCTTTCTGCACTGAACAAAGCGCCGGAAGCCTCACCGGAAGCCATCCTGCAGAATGTGCGCAGCGCCGTCAATCTGTTCGTCCGTGATTCGGAGCAGTTCGATGATCTGACCATGCTCTGCATTGAATACAAGGGAGACCCGGACAAAACCTGAAAGGAAACATTCCCATGCGCCATAAGGAATCGCTGAAAGCCATCCAGGTCAACGGTGTATGTCTGCATTATGCGGTCGCTGGAAGCGGACGGCCGGTTGTGCTTGTCCATGGAAACGGGGAGGATCATCATCTGTTTGATGTTGAAGTCCGTCAGCTCACCGCGGCCGGTTACTGCGTCTATACCCCGGACTCCCGCGGACATGGGGCGAATCAGCCGCTGGACGAGTATCACTACAGCGATATGGCGGAGGATATGTTTGCGTTCATCCAGGCCCTGCATCTTGACAGGCCTTTCTTTTACGGGCACAGCGACGGCGGCATTATCGGCCTGATGCTGGAAATCCGTCATCCGGGCACGCTGGGCAGGCTCGCTGTCAGCGGCACCAATCTCTCCCCGGAAGGCATTGATCCCGGTTTTATCGCGGAATACACGGAGATCAACCGGCGGTCCCCGGATCCCCTGATCACCCTGATGCTGACAGAACCGCATATTGCTCCGGAAGCCCTTGAGCAGATCCGGATTCCTGTCCTGGTCACCGCCGGTGAGCATGACCTCATCCTCCCGGAGGAAACGCAGCGCATTGCCGCGGCGCTGCCCCAGGCCAGGCTCATCACGGTTCCCGGCGCAGACCACGGGAACTATATAGCCGGGAGTCCCGTCATGGGGTCCCTGCTGCTGGATTTCTTTGCAGACCAGGACCCGGACGCCGGTGTTCACTGAAAGGAGACAGACCTTGAACCTGAACGAGCAAACCGAACAGCTGCTGGAAACCTCCTGCTGGGTCATTGATCCTCTGCCCTGCCAGGTTCCGGCAGACGGTGAAGGCCAGTTCTTTGCTGCGGAACAGTACTGGCTGGCACCTCCCCGCATGGCTGAACTGAGAGCACATTTCTTTCAGATTCTCCTGAAGCTGAACTGCTATTATGATCTTTATGTCTCCAGCCCATCGGAAGATACGATGGTCAGAAATCCGGATCCCGCGTCCTTTGCATCCCGGATGCTCCTGGATTCTTCGGAATTCAACATTCTCATTCCTTCCCAAGACAGCCTCATCACCCTTCGGAGCGGTGATCTCAACCTGACCGTGTACCATCCCTCTGAACAGATGCTGCCGCTGCTGACACGGCTGGTTGCGGCCGAGGGTCTCTTTTTCTGGAATCCGGAGAACGGGGACCGGTTTCTGAAATAACCCGTATTGCATGACAAAAAGCAGGTGTCTGGCAGACGCTTGCTTTTTCGTTTTCCTCCTGCACCGGGCAGATCAGGCAAGCCGGTCCATTTCCTGACGGATCTTTGCATCATAGATTCCGTCCTTGGCCTTCTCTTTTTCGGAAAGTTCCGCATAGGGAACCAGCAGCGGATGCCTGCGCCGGCTGTTGTCCCGTTTTTCCGCATACTTCCAGTGGCTGATCTTCAGGAATCTGCACCAGCGGATATGTTCCATTTCCCAGAGTGTTTCCTCATCGGTCCCGTTTTCCTTCAGGCGTTTTTTGATCCAGTAATGGTCCGCCTGGGCAATGCTCGAGCTCTTTTTAAAGCCATCCAGTTTCCGCCAGGCCGTTTCCATCTCGCCCTCATACGCTTCCGGGCACGTTCTGTTCTCTGACCGGAGCAGGTAATCATAGTTGCACAGTTTTGCCTGCCGGTAGAGCAGTTCACGCCGGATATTGTCCTCCGTCAGAATATCCTTCAGATTCCCGAACTCTGCCAGGTTCGGCGCATCCAGGATTTCTTCATAACCCGTGCGGGTTTCCGAGAAGAAATGGATCGTCAGGTTTTTGTCCAGGTACAGCAGTTCCTCAATGGACTTCATCGGCGATTCCTCTGTGACAATCACCCGGTCCATGGTCTGTAGGATGTCCGGATCATCATGCCAGTCCCCTTCATGGAGAACAATCCGGTCACCGTTTTCGGTGTCCAGCCCGGACAGAAAAGCTTTCCTCGCCGGTGTGCATCCCCAGATGTGATAGGTGATCTGCTGGGACAGCGAATACAGGTTGTTCATGAAACCGTAGCGGAACACGGCCTCCCCTTCCGGGTTATCGTTCAGGATGGCAATCTGCTGTGCTTTTCCTTCTTCGGCCACTTCCCGGTACAGGGGGTACTTCCGC
The DNA here is from genome assembly GCA_900321295.1 of uncultured Eubacteriales bacterium. Taxonomy (GTDB): domain Bacteria; phylum Bacillota; class Clostridia; order Christensenellales; family Aristaeellaceae; genus UBA2943. Next base: position 12,822 of record ONVN01000336.1, on the reverse strand, counting down.
CAGTAGGAACGGGCCATGAGCTCCAGGATATTGAAATAATGCACATCCTGACGGGCCGTATCCTTCAGAAGAGAAGGGTCCATCTGCTTCACACCGATGAACACCCGCTTTCCTTCCAGTTTGTCTGCGTGTTCCGCAAACCCCCGGAGATTCTCCTGTTCATCGGTATAGAAGAAGAAGTGGTCGTGTGCTCCGAAGTCCTTCTTTTCCGAAAGATCCCTGCACAGGTAGCTGTGCTTCATCGAATCCGCCAGCTGTTCACCGTATGCATTGTCTGTATAAACGCAGGCTGAGTCCTCAAACCGGTTGCAGATGAACTGTTTGAAGCGCGTCCACACATTGCCCAGAATGCTCAGCAGGAAACCGGTGGTCACCAGCAGCGCCAGCAGCTTTGCCAGCAGAATCACGAGATTGGACGCGTCGTTCACCGGATTGACAAAATACAGGGCAGCCGAAGCATAGATGCTGTCCGCAAAAGGCACCCCGGCCACACCGTATCCCACCAGACCCAGGGCAAACGGAAGCCAGAACAGCCTCCTGACAAACTTTTCAATCAATTGAAACAATGCATGTTTCCTCCTGTTCCATGAAGTTCTCCGCTCCGTCCGGTTCTTTCCCTGTCCGGCAGACGGGCCGTGCGGCTACTGTTTCTCCCCTGGAAGACCCTCTTCCAGGAATTTCTCTCCCTTGGCCTGGATTTCCTCCAGCGACAGAACCGGTGCAAGACAGAGTTCATCGCCCTGGTGGACGATCACAGCTCTGCCAAGGGACGGCAGATAATTGGAAAGGCCCAGATAAACCCCGTTTTTTTCCATGGACCGGGTATCCAGCGACAGGCAGATCGCCTCGGTAAAGTACTCATCGCTGTCCACAATTAGCAGACGGTTCTGCTCCGGCAGAAGGAAGGTCTCATACCTTGCATCCGGCCGGAACCTGATGTTGTTCTGCGCGAAAGATAACCGCTGAAGCTGTTTCCCGTCCCGGGTGCTGAAGATTCCCAGCATGCCTGCATCTGTAAAGGCCAGCAGCCATTCGTCCTGGTTTGCAAACAGAAGCCTGGTCACGCCGCGGCCCGGAAGCGTGCTCTCAAACGTCCGCAGATCTTTTCCGGAGGTGAGGTCCACAAGCCGCAGCGCTCCGTCCTTTTCCTGAACGGCCATCCACGGATGCAGATCGGCGATGGCCAGCACTTCCTCTTCCTCCGGATTCAGACAGTCCGTCTGCCGGGCTGTTCCGTCCTCGAGGGAACAGATGGCGTACTGCCAGGGATCACGGTTCTGCACCTTGACGGCTGTGACCGCATAGCCGTTTCCGCCCACGGCACGGCATACGCAATCGCTTAAAGAATACCATTCCTTTTCGTTCGTCACCGGCACCGCAATGTTTGCGGCCTTTTCCCCATCCTTCCATATGTACAGCATGCAGTTCTTCCCGTCCACTTCCTGAAGCCAGGCGGACAGAACAGCACCCGTGCGGACTTCACGGCATGACTGGAGAAGACTGACCCGGGAGATGTTCTCCTCCTCTCCCACCGTCATCCAGGTCTCTTTTCCCGCAGCCGGTTCAACCACATGATCGCCGAGAATCACTTTCCCGCTGTCCGTCACAAAAATCTGTCTCTCCTGCAACGAGCTCATGCTGGTTCCCAGGTCAAAGGTCAGGGGTTCCTTTTCTCCGGATGGATCCATAAGATACAGCCAGTATCCCCGGGTGTCGGTTTTCCGGGCAACGGCGGCTGCCAGCGTTCCGGAGGGCGATGTATAGACCTTTGCATCGGAAGCAATCATCGCGGCATAAGGAAACTCTTCCAGATCTTCGCCTTCACAGAACCCTGCCATGGAGACACGGGTACGGTCTTTCTGCGAAAGAAACGCCGCACGGATCAGCCGGTACCGGCTTCCGGTCACCACAGCATCCGAGAAAGAAAAATCACACGTAAAATACCCCATCATGTAATCCACACTCAGGGTTCCGGTCGTGCCCTCACACAGGGTGATGACACCGTCGGAGAGCACAAGCCCCATGGAGCCGTTTTCATACAGATCCGCAGCCACAATATACCCGGTCAGGTCCTTGGCCCATCGGATTTCCCCGGTCTCCTTCTCAAGCATCACCAGACGGTTTCTTGCCGAGACCGCGATCACATCCGTTCCGCACTGCAGGTATTCCGGATAATACGAGTCATCCACCACGCCATTGCGGCTCTTGACCCCTCCGCCGAAATCCACGATGGTATGGAAACGTTCTTCCCACTGGCCAGATGGATCCAGGAGCGCAACATACGGCCCGTTCCATCCCTCTTTCCCCTCCAGCCTTTCCGTGTCTCCGCTGCACACAAGGATCAGCTCGTTCTTTTCAGAGAACTGCATCCGGAAGGATACATAGAGCCATTTAAAGAAGATGGATGACGCATGGCACACATCCGCCTTTTCAAAATCATAGATCACGACCCTGCCCATATCCTCTTTCCCTTTGTAGAGGATTGCCCCGTACTGTCCGTCCGGGGATATCGCATAGGCAGAGCTGTCCGGATAGCGGTCCTCCGGATTCTGGATTTCCCCGAGCACCTGTCCGGTCCGCAGGTCAATCTTCCGGATCCGGGCCTGATAGCCGCTGTCCGCAGCATTCACTGCAAAGCCGTATGCACTTCCTTCCGAATACGCATAAACCGCCGCGTCCAGTTCCCATCGCACGGAACCATCCCCAACGGCATAGCAGACCGTATTCGGCGTGTCTGCTTCAGAGCTTCCGTGCCTTGTGGCAATCACGATGTCCTCTCCCACAAAATGCAGGTCCGACACCTCATGTCTCGGCACGCGCACTTCCCAGAGCAGCTTTCCCGAAACCGCATGATACATCCTCAGGGTTCCGTATGCATCCGCCGTTACCAGGTTTTCTGCTGTATCCGACAGGGCAAGTTTCACAATGGGGGTGTCCTGCTGAAACGACTGGAGATACCGCATGCTGTTGCCACGCTGGTACAGATACATGGAGCTGGAGAGCGCGTACTCGGCAGCCGCCACGTACGGCCGGTCCGGATCCCTGCCCGGAAGCGCTGACAGCGCATATTCAACGGAAGCCCTGTAATTCCCTTCCCGGTCCGCATTTTCCGACATCAGTGCCAGGGTGCTGGCCGATTCTCCTCCCGGAAGCGCCGACAGGGCATACTCGATGGACGCGCGGTAATTTCCTTCCCGGTCCGCATTTTCCGACAGCGAGGAGAGCGTCCGCGATTCACTGATCTGGGTGTTCCTGTACTGCTCCCGGATCTTGGCATTCCGGTTGAGCAGCACACCGATAAAGGCGGAAAGAATCAGCACCACCGCCGCCGCGCCGGCAGCAAGCTGCCGCATCCTGTGACGCTGTTCCCGCCGATAGAGGGCATCGTAGGGGCAGCCGATCAGGGAAGCCAGAATGCGCAGGCTTTCCGTGCGGAACAGCCGGCTGCGCCGGACTTTTGAATCGGCCACAATGTTTGCTGCCAGGGGTTCAATGACGTCTGTCAGGTTTCCTTCGCTGTCCCTTTTTTCCGTCAGCTGGGGAGGGAACGATGTTTCCGGTGTTCCGGCGGCCAGGATGGCCAGCACATGGTTGTCATCGTGATGCTTTTTGAAATAGGCAATCTCCCGCTGAACCCACACGGATTCCGGCGTGTCCGGCGTACAGACCACAATCAGATATTCCGAATGGTCCAGTGCCATGCTGATGTTTTCCGTCAGATTGTTCGAAATCGGCAGCTCATCCTGGTCCCGGAAAACCAGACCCAGTTTTTTCTCCCCATTTCGGCGCAGCTCTTTCGGGATCACGTACTGCTCAATGCGCCGGTGCAGTTTTTTGGCAGTTTCCATATCCAGCGGTTTATGGCGGTAACTGATAAACGCTTTATAATTCCGTTCTCCTGTCTGTCCGGATGCCTGCATTGACGGATTCCTCCCACACGTTGTTTCTCGTCTCTCCGGATGCTCCTCTTTCCGGTCAGCCCGGGCTTTCCCCGCCGTTCATGGCCTCCCGGTATTGCTGCGGCGTCATTCCGTGCTGTTTCCGAAAGGCGCTGCAGAACACGCTTTCACCGGAAAACCCCGACTGAAAGCAGATTTCCTTGGAGCTCAGGGATGAATATTTCAGAAGATACCGGGCCGTAGCCATACGCCGGTTTACCAGGTATTCATGGGGCGTATAGCCGGTTTCCTGCCGGAAAACACGGATAAAATAGTATCTGCTCAGGCCGGAAAGGGACGCCAGCTGGTCCACGGAGATATCTTCATGAAAATGCTCATTGATATAATGAACGGCCTGCTCCGTGAGGTCCGCATAGTTCCGCGCCGTCTCCCGGCCCTGGCCGCTGAGCATGAAGGCCGTCAGCATATCTGTGATGTATTTGGACATCAGCGGCTCCTGCACGGTTTCATGCTCCCTGAAAATCCGGAGGATCGTCTGCATCTTCCGGATCACCGGCATGGGATCCTCCAGAAAAAACACGCTGCCCAGACGGTCCTGGATCAGCTGGACGTATTTTCTTGCCATCACGCCGTCGAAATGCAGCCAGAGACATTCACAGCCCTCCTCCGTGGAATAGCCGTGGGGCTCGTAGCAGTCCAGCAGCACAAAGCTCTTCCCGCGCACTTCCTGCGTTTTTCCTGCCCGGTCAAGCAGCATGGTGCCCTTCGGGATATACATCACAAGAAAACTGTCAAAGGAACGGCGCCGGAGGACATACCCCGGTTCATACGTAAACAGGCCGCACTGCATGGGATACAGAAACACTTCCTGGGCGGTCCTGCTGGGTGAATAGACATAATACTCCGAGACGGGAGAAACCTTTCTCTCGGTTGATTTCACTTCTCCGCCCCCTTTCCCAAGTATGTGCCCTGTTCAGATGTGCATATCGTACCAGATAATGAATAATTTCGCAAACCTATACTGTTGAAAATGGCTTTCTGCCTGGAAAAAGGCGGTTTCCGGTTCCGCAAGAATTCTACATGCTCCCCTTTTCCGGTCCTGCTCTCCCCGGTTCCGGAAGAAAAGCGGCAGGATGCCCGGTCCTGACCGCAATTTTTCTACATCAATCCGCAAGTTTTCATAATTGAAAGCATGGCCCGCATTCTGTACAATAGTGTCCACAAGAGATTTTCCATGTGTCGGAGGAAGAGAGGTGTACCGGATGCCCTGTTCCCTTAATCTGAGCAATATCCATACATCGGACGTTTATCCGCTGGGGGATGACTTTACCGGCGTATCCGCCGGAGGTGAGGTCATTTCCTTCAACAATGCCTATATGGAAAAGAACAGCCGTCCCTTCTTTGCTGTTTCCGGAGAGTTTCATTACAGCCGCATGGACAATGCACGCTGGGAAGACGAGCTCATCAAAATCCGCATGGGCGGCGTGAACGTGGTCTCCACCTACGTGTTCTGGAACCATCATGAGGAAAAAGAAGGCTGCTTCGATTTCACCGGACAGCGCGACCTCCGGAGGTTTATCAACCTGTGCGCGAAGCATGGGCTGTACGTCATTCTCCGCGTCGGTCCTTTTGCCCACGGGGAGGCGCGCAACGGCGGTCTGCCGGACTGGCTGTACGGCAAACCCTTTGAAGTGCGTTCCACCAGTGAGGCTTTCCTCGGACTTGTGCGCAGGCTGTACAGCCGCATCAGCGAACAGGTGCAGGGACTGCTCTGGAAGGACGGAGGTCCGGTCATCGGGATCCAGCTCGACAATGAATATATGCATTCCTCTGCTCCGTGGGAGATGACCACGGGCATCTCCAATGAATGGGTCAGTCCCGGCACGGACGGGGAAGCCTATCTCCTCGCCCTGCGCCAGATCGCCCTGGAGTGCGGGCTGATTCCGGCCTTCTTCACCGGTACAGCCTGGGGCGGCGCTGCCTATTCCGACAAAATCCTGCCCCTGTGGGGCGGATATGCCTACCGGCCCTGGCTCTTCTATTCCCATCAGGGCGAACACCCCGCCACGGAAGAGTATGTCTACGAGGACTACCACCGCAACGGAGCTGTCTGGGCCGACGATTTTGCCCCTGCCTATGCTCCCGAGACGCGGCCCTATGCCTGCTGTGAAATGGGTGCCGGCATGATGTGCTGCTATTCCTATCGCTTCGTTTATCCCTGCAGAAGTGTGGATGCTCTGGCCAACATCAAGCTGGGCTCCGGCTGCAACTTCATCGGGTACTACATGTTCCACGGCGGCACTAACCCCATCGGACGCCTCGGAACCTACATGAACGAGTCTCAGGTTTCGAAAATCAGCTATGACTATCAGGCAGCCCTCGGTGAGTACGGACAGATCCGGGAATCCTACAGCCGCCTCAAAGTCCTCCATTATTTCCTTCAGTCCTTCGGAGACCGGCTCGCCCCCATGCAGACCGTCCTGCCCGACGGCGCATCCGCCATCGATCCCCGGGACACGCAGACACTGCGCTTTGCTGTCCGCACGGATGGAGAGAGCGGCTTCCTGTTTGTCAACAACTTCCAGGACCATCTGGTCCTGCCCGACCGGGTGGAGGAGGAAGTGGTCCTGAAAACCCGGAAGGAAACCTGCCGGTTTGCTTTCGGCATCGCCTCGGAGGAAAACGCTGTTCTTCCCTTCCATTTTGACATGGACGGGATCCTGCTCCGTCAGGCCCATGCCCAGCCTGTGCTCCGCACCGTCATCGGCGGCCGCGTGCTGTACGTGTTCATGGTGCCCGACGGAATGGACGGCGCATTCTGTTTCGAGGAAACCGCACAGGTGACCGGCGGAAAGACGTTTTTCACCGTCCGCAAAGGACAGGTCCAGGTGGATGTTCTGGTCCTTACCCGGGCACAGGCCGATCAGCTGTTCCTGCTCCGAGACGGAAGCCTCGTCCTGAGCCAGGCGGCTCTCCTGGAGGATGAGCACGGGACGCTGCGCCTGGAGTCCACGGAGGCACGGAACACCCTGTTCTGCTTCCCGCCCGAACGGCTCCGGGGCACAGCCCTGCGCCTTCCGGATGATGGTCCCTTCGGGGTCTATTGTGCGGAAACCTGCGCAAAGCAGATTCCTGTCCGCTGGGAACCCTGTGCCCCCTTCCGATGGACGCTTCAGCTTCCGGAAGACACGCTGGACGGTCTGAAGGACGCGCGGCTGCAGATCGATTACCAGGGCGATATCGGGATGCTGTTCCTGAATGATCGCATGATCAGTGACAATTTCTGCAACGGCGCCACCTGGGAAATCGGTCTCCTGGAGCAGAAAGGCCGTCTCCCGGGCACCATGGTGCTGAAAATCACCCCTCTGCGCAAAGATGCCAAAGTCAATGTCGAATCCGCCATGGCGGCCCGCAAGGAAGAAGTCCGCACCACCGTCGGGGAACTGCTTCAGGTCCGGGTCCAGCCTGTATACGAAATCAAACTGTAAGGAGTGTCTGCCGTGAAAAAGACCATGGTTTATGAACAGCTGGTCACCATCCCCACCTATAAGACCGGAAGTCTGGAAAAGAATCCGCTGTTTATTGAAAAACGTGCCTATCAGGGCTCCACGGGCAAGGTCTACCCGGTGCCGATCTGTGAAAAAATCAGCGAGACAAAGGAAGATGTGCAGTATAAGGCTGTCATTCTGGAGAACGAGTATCTCTATGTGATGATCCTTCCGGAGCTTGGGGGCCGCATTCAGCGCGCACTGGACAAGACGAACAACTACGATTTCGTGTATTACAACCGTGTCATCAAGCCCGCCCTGGTCGGTCTGGCCGGGCCGTGGATCAGCGGCGGCATTGAGTTCAACTGGCCCCAGCACCACCGTCCCTCCACCTTCATGCCGGTGGACTATACCTTCTCGGAAAACCCCGACGGATCGGCCACCGTCGTCATCGGAGAAACCGACCGCATCAACGGGACCAAAGGCAATGCCAGCATCACGCTGTACCCCGACAAGGCCTATATCGAGATCCGGGGCAGGCTGTTCAATCCCACGGACTATCCGCAGACTTTCCTGTGGTGGGCAAACCCTGCCGTGTCCGTCAACAATGACACTTTCTCCGTCTTCCCACCGGATGTGAACGCCGTTATGGACCACGGCAAACGCGCCGTTTCCACCTTTCCCATCGCCACCGGTGAATACTACAAGGCGGACTATTCCGCCGGCGTGGATATCTCCCGCTACAGGAATATCCGGGTACCTACCTCCTATATGGCGGCCCATTCCGATTTCGATTTTGTGGGGAACTTTGACGAGGGCAGAGACGCCGGCCTCCTGCATGTGGCGGATCACCATGTCAGCCCCGGCAAGAAGCAGTGGACATGGGGCTGCGGGGATTTCGGCCGGATCTGGGACAAAAACCTGACCGATGAAGACGGCCCGTACATCGAACTCATGACCGGTGTTTACTGCGACAATCAGCCCGACTTCACCTGGCTCAAGCCCCAGGAAGAAAAGAACTTTGTCCAGTATTTCATGCCCTACAAGACCGTCGGCCGGGTCAGCAATGCCACGCGCGACATCGTGCTGGGCATCGATTTTCTGGATGCAGAAGGCCGGGTCATCGAGCCGGATCCCTTTGAAACCGGCAGAGCCGCCAATGAAAAGATCGAAAAGTGCTCCGCAAAAGCCCGCATCAAGGTCTACGCCAGCGGCGAGTATCCCGGGGCCTCCATTGTCCTCACGTCCGGCGGACAGGAAATCTACCGGAAAACCGCAGACCTCTCCCCGAAAGCCGCTTTTGTGGATACGCTGGAAGGCCTGCACGATTATGAGGTCACGGTATACGATGCCCAGGGCAGTGTCCTGTGCAGCTACAGGGAGTATGTCCGTCAGAACCAGCCCATCCCCGAGCCTGCCGAAGTCCTGAAACGCCCGGAGGAAATCCAGTCCCTGGAAGAACTGTTCCTGGCCGGACAGCATCTGGAGCAGTACCGTCACGCCACCTTCCTGCCCATGGACTACTATCTGGAAGGCCTGCGCCGGGATGCCACGGATATCCGCCTGAACAATGCCTGCGGTCTCTATCTCCTGCGCAATGCGCAGATTGAGGAAAGCCTTCCCTATTTCAGGGCTGCCATCCGCAAACAGACCTGGCGCAACCCGAACCCCTATGCCGGTGAACCGTATTTCAATCTGGGCCTCGCCCTGGAACTCCTCGGCCGGCTTCCCGAAGCTTTCGACGCCTTCTTCAAGGCCACCTGGAGTGCTGAAACCGCCGGTCCCGCCTTTTTCCATCTCGCCTGCATCTCTGTCCGGCAGAACGATCTCCGTCAGGCCCTGCAGTTTGCCGATGAAAGCCTTCTCCGGGGATGGCATGATATGAAGACCCGTTCCCTGAAAGCGGGCATTCTCGCCCGTATGGCTCCCGAAAGTGCATCCTGTCAGCACTTCCTGAAAGAAAGCCTTGAAATCGATCCCCTGTATCTGTCCCTGCTGTGCAGGCAGGACCCGGCTGCCTTTAAAAAAGCCACCGGCTGCCGCGTCGAGGAATGCCTGAATGCAGCCTACGAGTTCCTCAGCTTCGGTTTATGGCAGGATGCCCTGGACATCCTGAAAGCCTGTTCCGCGGAAAGCCCGATGAAACATTATGCCGAGGCCTATGCCCTTGGAAAACTCGGGCAGGACGGTGCTGCAGCCGAGGCCGCGCAGACAGCGGAAGCTCTCACCACCGACCTCTGCTTCCCCAGCCGGGTACTGGAAAAGCTGATCCTGGAGTATGCCGTTTCCATTCTGCCCTCTGCTCCGCATGCGCATTATTTCCTGGGCGAACTGCTCTATGACAAGAAACAGTATAAGGCAGCCATCGCCCACTGGGAGACCGCTGTCCGGCTGCAGCCCGGCCTCGCGCCTGCGCACCGCAATCTTTCCATTGCCTACTATAACCACGGAAACCGGGATCTCGCTGCCGGGGAGATCGCAGCCGCATGCGAACTGGAACCGGAGAACAGCCGCTTCCTGCTCGAGCAGGAACAGCTGCTTCGGCGTCTTGACCGTCCGATAAGGGAAAGGCTTTCCCTGCTGGAGGCCCGTTCTGAGCTTCTGCCCGACCGCTATGCCCTGATGCTGGCCTATATTTCCCTGCTCAATCAGGCCGGGAAGCACGAAAAGGCGCTGGACCTTCTGATGGACTATACCTTCCACGTCTGGGAGGGTGGTGAAGGCAAGGTGGCGGACGAATACAAGACCGCACTCTTTGCCCTGGCCGAGCGCTCCCTGGAGGAGGGCAGACCCGAAGCCGCCATTGGATACGCCCAGCGTACCATTACCTATCCTGTCAATCTGGGCGAAGGCAAGCTGGACAATGTTCCTGACAACCATGCCTACTATCTGATGGGATGCGCCTACCGGATGATGGAAATGGAAAGTGAAGCCCTTTCCTGCTTCCGGCGTGCCTGTGAGGGTTCCCAGGTGCCTGAGCCTGTCCGTTACTATAACGACCAGCCCTCGGATTACATCTACTATCAGGGTCTCGCCTACGCCGCCCTTGGGGACCTGGAAAAGGCGAAAAAGTCGTTCCATCAGCTGATCATGTTCGGCGAGCGGCACATCTTCGACAAGGTCGGGTATGATTTCTTTGCGGTTTCCATGCCGGAACTGGAAGTCTATCAGGACGATATCCAGAAGCGCAGTGACGACTACTGCCGCCGCCTGATGGAACTGGGCCGCAGAGGCCTTGAAATCCTCCGTGCAGAATAAGTGAAAGAGAACGTCTGCTGCCAGCCGTTCTCTTTCCTCCGCCTTTTTGAAAGGAGTCCATCGAATGGCACTTCGTCAGCATTTTCTTACCGACTGGCTGTTTGCCTGTGGTGAAACAGAGGCCTGTCTTTCATCAGGTACTGCCGTGCAGCTGCCCCATACCTGGAGTGTCAGAGAAGACAGTCAGCACTACACCGGCAAAGGATGGTACCGCACCAGCCTGCCTGCCGACACCTTTTCCGCAGGCGAACGTGTTTTTCTTCGTTTCCGCGGTGTTTACCGTGACTGTGATCTCTTTGTCAACGACTGCCCTGCCTTCCGTCACGCAGGCTCCGGGTATACGCCGTTTACCGTTGAGATCACAGACATGCTGCACACAGACTCGGAGAACACCATCACAGTCTGTGCAGACAACCGTTTTTCCACCCATGCCCTGCCTTACGACAAAAGTTTTGACTGGGCCAATGACGGCGGACTCTACCGGCCCGCAGAGATCTGGATCACAGGTCCCAGTGCAGTCGGAGAAACGCAGATCACGTCCAGTCCCGTCATCCTTTCGTATGGATGCCGCCAGCATCGGGGACCTGCTCTTTTCGGGTTCCGTGCCATGATCAGCCGTGCTGTTCCCGCCTCGAACCTTCGCTGGGCCCTTTTCCGCGGCGCAGAGAACAGCATCACGCCGGTGGAACCGGAACCTGTCCTTTCCGGAACCCTGCCCTGTGCTGAGGAAACCGTGCTCTCCCCCATTCTTCTCTCCGACATTGCCTACTGGCATTTTGATCAGCCGGAACTGTACACCCTGCGTCTGAGCCTCCTGCTGCCGGATGGCCGCATCTCTGATCTCAGGGAATGGTGCATCGGATTCCGGGAGCTGAAGGCACAGGGAACCCGGCTTCTTCTCAACGGTGAGCCCGTGCGTCTGCCCGGCACCGAATGGATGCCTGGTTCAGACCCGGATATCGGCGCTGCGGAATCCCGGGAGGATCTGGAACGGATGCTTCTCGTGCTCCGCCAGAGCAACAGTGTGCTCACCCGCTTCCACTGGCAGCAGGACGACTGGGTCTACGACTGGTGCGACAGGCATGGCCTGCTCGTTCAGGAAGAAATCCCCTTCTGGGGCAAGCAGCCCGAAGGGGATCCGGAAGTGCTCTGGCCCGTTATCCGTCAGCAAATGCTGGAAATGACGGCTGCGCACCGTCATCATCCTTCCATCTTTGCCTGGGGTGTCGGCAATGAGCTGTCTGCCCAGACCTGGCCTGTCCAGCAGTATATCCGGAAGGCGGTCGCCTGTTTCCATGAACTGGATGACAGCAGACCCGCCAACTATGTCTCCAATACCGCCTTCGCCTGCCCGCATCAGGATGGCACCGGAGACGGGGATATCCTCATGATCAATGACTATATCGGCACCTGGCATCAGGGGTTTGATCAGGAGACAGCCTGGCAGGCCCTCCTTGAGGCCCATCCCGGACGCATCTTCATTCCCTCCGAGTTCGGCCTCTGTGAGCCTGCATTTTCCGGCGGGGATCCCCGGCGCGAAGAGATTTTTCTGGAGAAACTGGCCTGTTACCGCAGAATTCCGGCAATCGCCGGTACGATCTATTTCTGCCTGAATGATTACCGCACCCATATGGGCGAAGAAGGGGAAGGCCGCATGAAGCGCCGTGTCCATGGATCCGCGGACCTTGCCGGCTGTCCCAAGCCTTCCTATTTTACCGTCCAGCGCGAGTATGCTCCACTCCGGGCTGAGCACATGGCAGACGGACTGCTGATCTCCTGCAGGGATGACATTCCCTGCTATACCGTCAGCGGGTATATCCTGAGGAACGGCACGGAAACAGTTGCCCTTCCTGACCTGAAACCCGGAGAAACCTGGCTGTGGAAGGGCACGCCTGAGAAATCCTTCTGCATTCTGCGGCCGACAGGCGAACCGATGCTGCCGCCGGACATCTGAAATCTTTCTTCAGAAGCCCTTGTTCCTTCGATTCCGGACTTTTGCCGTCTCCTCCGCATCATGAAAAACAGCCATGCTTCACTCGACAAGCATGGCTGTTTTTGCAGCCCCTTCGGCACGTTTTCCGAAAATTATTGGAGATAGGCAGCCCCCAGATCCACATAAGTCACTTCAAGGTCATCGCCGTCGTTTTCCAGAACAATCATCACATTTCCACAGTTCC
>ONVN01000335.1 GCA_900321295.1 uncultured Eubacteriales bacterium | reverse complement strand
GGGCAACGTCGGTCTTCCAGGTGGGGGTTGCAACATCGTTGAATTCGATCTGGCCGGACTTCACAACGAGCTTGCCGGACTCAATGTAGGGCTTGAGCACGTCCATGGCGCCGCTGTAGAAGAAGTTGGCATTGTTGTCGCCAGGATCGCCGGCGGTCACTTCAAGAGCGAAGGGGCCTTCTGCGTTGTCCAGGTCGAGCTTTTCCTTGACATAGGTGCCCTGCACGGTGCCGACCTTGTAGTTGTCGAAGGTGGCATAGTAGGAAACCGCGTCAGATTCCATCAGAAGACGGTCATAAGCGATGACCGGGATGCCCTTTTCCTTGGCCAGGTCAAGAGCAGAACCCAGAGAAGAACCTTCGATGGCCGCGATGACGACAACCTGGCATCCGCCGTTGATCATGTTGGTCACCTGGTTCAGCTGCTGCTGCACGTCGTTGGAAGCATACTGCAGGTCAACGGTGTAGCCTGCTTCTTCCAGCATCTTCTGCATGTTCTCGCCGTCCTGATTCCAGCGCTGCAGATCCTTGGTGGGCATGGAAACGCCGACTTTGCCTTCTGCAAAAGCATTCGCGAAGACGCATACCATCAGCACGCACAGGAGAATGGAGACAAACCTTTTCATAGTGCAACACTCCTTGTTCAATTTTCTGTGAACTTTCCGTTCACGATTCTGTGCGTAGTTTAGCATGCAGAAAAGGCCCTGTCAAGAATCACTTCTCCGAAAAACAGCAAAAAACCGGCCAAAATATGCTGTATTTTTGCCGAAAAGCACATTTTTGCTTCCATGTGCCGGACGTTTCCTTCCCATGTGCCCAGCGCGACGTTTCCATGCCGGAAAAGCGGGAAAAATGACGTCAGCTGAAAACAGCAGAACCACCCTTCTGCTTCGGAAAGGCGGTTCTGCTGCACCATGCGTTCTGCATTTCGTCAGACGCTCTTTGTCACTGTCATATTCACATAACCGCCGCGGATCGCGATGCTTACATTGTCCGCCAGGCGGAACAGCACCGACTGCTCATAACGGTCCCATTCCGGGTTCTCAAAGTCCCGGCCCGCAAGGTCCGCCTCGATGTCGGCAGGAAGATTATACTGCTGGAGATCAGGATCCGAAGCCATCGCCTCTTCAAACGCATCGCGCAGTCTTGTCAGAAAGCTTGTGGCTGCTGCGTTTTTGCCTTCAGAGGTCGAATCAATCAGCAGACGGCGTTTTTCTTTGTCCATGACCGTTTTGGTACTCATGTTCAGGGTGAACTTCCGGGCATCGGATTCCACCCAGAAGGAAGCCTGCACTTCACCGGTGATGCTGCGGACCAGACTCAGCATTTCCTCGGTGATCAGCTGAAGCTGAAGGCTGGCACTCTCCTCCAGATCTCTGAACTGGGCCGCCTTTTCGGTCTGCTTCACGGCATCTTTGAATCCGTTGCACAGATTGTCAATTAGAACAATGTCTGTCTTCATGGCATAAACCTCCGTATGATTTCAGTTCCATGTGTACATCCCTGGGGAACAAACATTCATCCGGTTTGCCCGGAAATAACAAATTTACCATCGGCACGTATCAGGAACTGTTTTTTGTGATCGTTTGTACATTGTCAGCATTATATCACGGATACCTTCGAAAAGAAACACTCCCCGCAAAAAAACGGGATCCGGTGCTGAGTACACGGCCTTTGGTTTCACAGCTCCGCAATGTTTTCCGCAATCATCAGCGCAATATCCAGCTTATCCATGGAGTGATTGGCTTCCTGAAGCCCCTCGGGTGTGTAGACGGGCTGATCCACAAGATCCCCTGCCAGAAGAAAATCATAGAGTTCCAGCCCATGGAAATCACAGACGGCCTGCAGCCCTGCCAGTTCCATTTCCACGGCGAGGCAGCCCTCTGACCTGCGCTTCCGGACCAGGTCCCTTGTCTCCCTGTAAAAGGCATCCGTTGTCCATACCCTCCCCTGCACAAAGGGAAGGTGATGCTGCTCAAACAGCGCAGCGAGATACTCCGCATTGCGCACACGGATATAATCCGCCGGCGGGGCGTAGTGGTAGGACATGCCCTCGTCCCGGTAGGCCTCGGTCGGAAGGATATACTTTCCGGACACGGCTTCCCTGTCCAGGGCTCCCGCTGAGCCGAACAGGATAAACCGATCAGCTCCTGTCTTCCAGTTCATCTCAATCACATCCGTGGCGGCCATTGTGGAACCGACCCCGGACAGATAAAAGGCCGTCTTCAGCGCACCGACCGTCAGAAGATGGATCGGCCGGGTTCCGTTGACCGCCCGGATCTCACCGATCGTTTCATGGGGATACCGTTCCAGCACAGCAGCCTGAATTTCCACGGAAAAAGTGCCAATCGCCGTCCTGCAGACCTGCTTCTTCTCCCCGAACATGGCGGATGGAGAAATGATGGCTTCGCTTCGATTGTCAAAGGATTCGGTAATCATGTTTTTTCCTCCGTTCCGCTTTGCGTTCACCGGTTCAATGCATCCACGATCTCTGCCGGTTTGACCGTCATTTCCACCCAGGCCGGCAGAAAGCCGCTCCTCACAGCATTCCTGACCGAGCGGATATTGGACCAGGCTGAACAGTAAAACGGAATCTTTCCCCGCTTCAGGATTTCTCCCGCCAGCGCGCTGGTGAGGGCTGATGCAACACCCTGCCGTCTGTACTCCGGGAGGACATCCACACCGATCTGCCACATGTCCTCACAGTCCGCAGAGCATGCCGCAAGGCCGATCAGGTTTCCGTGATCATAGGCTCCGATGCCGAGCACATCCAGTTCTTTCCGGTCTGCACACAGGGCATTGCTCCATTCCGGGAGATACAGCCCTTCAAAATCCTTCTGCACAAGCATGCGCCTCTCATACCCGCAGTCCGGAGATGCTATTCTGCAGGTATCGGGCAGATAGTATTCCGCCATAAAGCAGACCCTGTGTCCTTTTTCCGCGAGCCGGTCGCTGAGCCAGTGTAGGTTCGGCGTCTCAAAACAGTGATAGAACGGAAACTTCCCGATGAAGGAAGTGACCATGTCGGACAGTTCCTCCGTCACGGCTGCAACCACATTGTTCCCGTAAGAGACAAAATTGCAGCTGATCGGTTCCCTGTAGTAACGGCGCGCATGCTTTCCAAGCCGGAAAGAGCAGACAACATTCTCCCGGGAAAGAAAATCCCCGGCCCTGCATCCGATGTCTTCCGCCGACTGCCGCATGGCCGCCTCGAGGATCTCCTGAGGAATCATCTGCAGCCCTCCTGTCTGAATATCTCAACCGAAAAAACTTACCTTCCCTGCAGCATCCGGTTTCCGGAGCGGAATGATTGCTCCGTCTCCGAAAGAAATCGCTCCGGAATCAAGGTGGAATTCCGGGAAAGCGATGCCAGTAAAAGCGGACGGGAAAAAGAGTCCCCCGGAGTGCCCCTCTCAGCTCTTCTGTCCGCCGGCAAACACCCTGTCGCAGTACTGATTCCACTGCCGTTCATACTGTTCATGCGGCAGCAGGATCATGTCTTTAGGAGACCGGATGCCCCTTCTCTCCGCCTCCTGCACAAACGTCCAGATCCACTCGTCCGTTTCGCTCTGAACCGCCTTAATCCTGCAGAAATGGCTGAGAACCGCAAGGTACAGACGGGTATGCCCGTCAAGAGAAATATATCGGTCGCCGTCGGGAATGACCTGGATGACAATATCCTCTGGCCTGCGCACAAATGTCCGGACAGCTTTCAGCTTGTCTTCGTCTATAAAGAACTGGGAGGGCTGAATCCGGTCCATCGGAAGGTCCAGAATCTCCGGTTCCGGATACGATGCAATCCGTCCCCCGTTTTCATCAAAGAAGGCTGTTATATGCGGTGCGTGAAAGCGAAATGCTTCAATCAGCGCAGGATACCTTGCAGGCTCTTTTCCGCGAACCACGGCTCTGCCAAGGGCCATAATCTGAATCTGATATGGTTCACCATCAAGAAGATAGGCCCCATGCTGGTTCAGTACAGAGGGTGAAAATCTGCTGTCGGTGTACCCGTCGATTCTCCTGATCTCCATGCCGTCCTCTTTTCATCCCGGCGGATCCCCTGGTCCGCCGTTTTTCGGTTTCCATCCAGGCCCGGGACAGGCTGTTCCCCGACCCTTCGATTCACCGTTTCCGTAACGCCTCTGCCGCTCAGGGACAAAAGCGAGGGTCGGAAAAAACAGGGCATTCTCTTCAATACAATAACCCATGAGGCGAAAAAGGCAGCAGAATCAGAAAGACTTCTTTTCCTAAGCATGACCGACATGATTCCACCGCCTTTTCAGAATCGTCTCAATCCTAAACAAACCCATACTCTCAGATCACCCATTTGTGGAGGAATCATTGATTTTGCGGATTGCATCCGCAAGAAATCCACTGAGTATGCGTGCATCCTGCGCGATGGTCATCCATTGGATGCCGCGCTCCAGGAGTTCCGTGCAGGATTCTTTGGTCGGCCCGGCACAGGATCCGCAGTATTTTCCGTTCGCCGCCGCTGCTCTGGCTGCCTGCCGCTGCACATCAGCGATAAGGGCAGGTTTGTCTTTGGGATCGATGCCGGTCATGGACATTCCCAAATCCGCGGGGCCGACGAACAAAGAGTGATAACCGGGCACTTTCGCAATTTCTTCGAGATTTTTCACGGCATCCATACTTTCAATCTGGAAAATCTTCCAGACTTCATCCCTGGCAATTTTCAGGTAATCCGCTTCGTTGTCAAGGCCATATTTGATAGCGCGGAGCGGACCGATACCACGTTTGCCGCCGTCTGCAGGATAGGTGCAGGCTTCCACCGCCTGCCGGGCAATCTCCGGAGTGTTCACAAAGGGAAAGATGATGCCGTCCGGCCCCATGTCCAGGGTGTTTTTGATCTGATAATATTCCACGCCCGGCACACGCACAAATGCGCACGCGCCGGCTGACTGCGCTGCCAGTACATGATGATAAATTTCCCGGCGGTCCATCATGCCATGCTCGGAATCGATCCACACAAAATCGCAGCCGGAATAGCCTACCATTTCGCTGACCGAAGCATCCGCCAGGAGAACGAATACGCCGACCACCGGTTTCCCGTGCTTCATTTTCTCTGTGATTTTCTTCAGCCTTTCATTCATGAATCTCAGCCTTCCTTTCTTCCCGTACCGCTTCGCCATCCATATTCAACCTGCCGCTTTTCATGGATACCATTCTCATAAAACCGGCATGCAGCAATTCAGCCATTTCTTTAGCCGAGTGCACACTTCTTCTCTGTCCTTGTCAGAGATTTCCACATGTTTTTTTACTGCATAATGATGGCCAAACTCGCTGTCAATATACGTGCGTCCATTCACCATCACGGGTGCTTCATATCTTGGCCTTACGTGAATATGAAGATGAGGATCAGGCACTGCCTCTTTATAGAAACTATTCATCAAACAACTCCAATTACATAGGGTTGCTCCTAAAACAGTCTTTAAGCACGCCTCCACTTTACAAACCAGATTGCGAAGCTCATGCCATTCATCCTCTGTCAGCTCTGACATTGAATTGCAATGACGCTTTAATACCAAAATACATCGTCCAATATAATCCTGTTCATCTGAAAGAAAAACAGACCATGATCTGCTTTCATACACCTGAAACTGTTTGTCTTCTTCAGACAAGTTGCACCAATCACAATTATTCATTCTTTTCACCTGCCAAGTTTACTTTTTTTCATTACTCCACCCCG
>ONVN01000331.1 GCA_900321295.1 uncultured Eubacteriales bacterium | reverse complement strand
GCAAACGTACCGCTATGGTCTATCTGGTCGCTTCGGCAATGAGCATGGCTGCCGTCGCTGCCATATTCTATATTATCAATGCGGTGTATCCTTTCTCTTTCATGACTCTTACCATGGATCCGTTCTCGATCGCAACCCTCAATACCCTCATGCGGATGGCAATGGTTCTTTCCATGCTTCCGCTCACAGATGTCATTGAGGGACTGGTCACCTTCATGGTGCGCGACAAACAGGAAGACGTTCAGACAATCCATCTCGAAGAACGATTCCTCGCCCATCCCGCAGTCGCCCTGGAGCAGAGCCGCCTGACCATTGATGATATGGCCCGGCTGACTGCACGTTCCATTTCCTCCGCGCTTGAACTCCTTACGAATTTCACTGAAGAAGGTTTTTCCAAAGTGGAAGCGATGGAAAGTGAAGCCGACCAGTATGAGGACCAGCTGGGTACCTACCTCATGAAACTGACCGCAACCAACCTTTCTGAACCGCAGAGCCGCGAAGTTTCCAAATACCTGCACGTGCTCTCCGATTTTGAACGCATCACCGACCATGCCCTGAACCTTGCCCAAAGCGCAAAGGAGCGCGTTGAAAAGCGAGTGCTTTTCTCTGAAACTGCGCAGGAAGAGCTGCATGTGATTACTTCTGCCGTGACCAAGGTTGTTTCCATGACCGTGTCCTCCTTCACAACCGATAACATGGAAGACGCCAAACACATTGAGCCTCTTGAAGAAACCATCGATAACCTTTGCGACGAAATGAAGATGCATCATGTTCAGCGTCTACAGCAGGGTACCTGCACCATTCTTCAGGGCTTCATTTTCAACGATCTGCTGACCAATTTCGAACGTATATCCGAC
The DNA here is from genome assembly GCA_900321295.1 of uncultured Eubacteriales bacterium. Classification (GTDB taxonomy): domain Bacteria; phylum Bacillota; class Clostridia; order Christensenellales; family Aristaeellaceae; genus UBA2943. Next base: position 4,625 of record ONVN01000331.1, on the reverse strand, counting down.
CATTGCTCCAACGTCGCCGTTGCCATGATCGAGCTGAATGCCGGAAGCTTTGAAACCCATGATTACATTGATCATCTGAAAGAACGCAGCGCGACCATGTTCCAGGAAGACCTGAAAAAATATGAATCGCTGTACGCACTCCCCGCTTCGGATAAAGCCTGACACCCCGTTTCCTTCATGAAAACAGCCATGCCCTTCGGCATGGCTGTTTTCATTCACATTCCCGCGTCGCGGTTCGTTTACACTTCACTCGCCTGCGCTGTGTACAGCTGGTAATACAGGCCTTTCTTGGCCATCAGTTCTTCATGGCTTCCCTGTTCCGCAATCCCTTTATTGCTGATGTAAAGGATACGGTCACAGTTTTTGATCGTGCTCAGACGGTGGGCCACGATAATGCTGGTCCTGCCTTTCAGCATTTCAGCAATACCCTCCTGAAGAAGTTTCTCCGTCTGGGTATCAATTGAAGAAGTAGCTTCATCCAGAATCAGAATGGCCGGATCACTCAGCAGCGTTCTGGCAAAGGCAATCAGCTGCTTTTCTCCCTGTGAGAGATTGCTGCCGCGCTCCTTGATTTCGGTCATATATCCCTGAGGAAGGACCCGAATGAAATCGTCAGCACGGACACGCCTGGCCGCTTCGCGGATTTCGCAGTCTGTAGCATCCAGCTTTCCGTAACGGATGTTGTCCAGAATCGTTCCGCTGAAGATGAAACTGTCCTGCAGCATGATACCGAGCTGGGTTCGGAGGGAATGGAGCGTGCTCTTTGAAATATCATGAACCGATCCATCCTTGCCGTGCAGCAGAATCCGTCCCCCGTTTATATTATAGAACCTGCAGAGTGTATTGATGATGGTGCTCTTTCCAGCCCCGGTCGGACCGACAAGTGCCACAGACTCACCTGCCCGCACGTGAAGATTCAGATTCTCCAGAACGTTGGTTCCTTCTTCATATGCGAATGTAACATGTTCGAAATCCACTTCACCGGACAGCTCAGGCAGTTCTCCGGCATCCGGAGCATCATCGACAACAACCGGTTCATCCATGGTTTCGAAAATGCGCTCCAGGTAAGCAATGTTATTCACAAAGGAATTGTAAATATTGGCCAGGTTGGTAATCGGCTGCCAGAAACGGCTGACATACTGTGCCATCGCCAGAATCACACCAAAGGATACCATCTGTCCTCCGCCCATCCAGTAAACACCGGCAATGTAGAGGAAGGTCAGGACAAGCTGAGTCATCATTTCACTGCTCAGCCAGACTGTATTGCTGATATATACCGCATGCAGCCATGCTGTACGGCATGCAGTTGCCAGGCGGCGCATGATGCCGATATTTACTTCCTGCCGGTCAAACAGCTGACTGACACGAACTCCATCGATGGATTCAGCAAGATATGCATTGTAATTGCTGTTTTTGTTGCTCTGCTGCTGCCATGCCTTTCGCTGCCTCGGCTTGATCAGAATGATGATGCCGGCAAAGATCGGAAGTCCGGCGACGATGACGGTGGCCAGACGGGCATTGGTGGTATACATGAAGATCACAATGAAAACCAGGTTCACAATTTCCAGAATCATATTGATGATCCCGTTTGACAGGATATCGGAAACTGAGTTCACATAATTGATCACTCTCACAAGGATTTTGCCCGCCGGACGGCTGTCGTAATAGCTGAAGGGGAGTTTCTGGAGATGAGCGAACAGGTCGCTGCGGATATCAAAGATAATGTTCTGACTGACATGCGCCATCATTCTGGAACGGATGGTCGTGAACACTATGCTCAGAAGAATCACACCGACAAAAAGCATGGCCATCCTGCCGATCATGGCAGTATCCTTATTGGGCACAGCCTCATCCAGAACCCATTCTGTGATTTTGGGGATGCAGAGGGTGGCAGCACTCGACATGGCACTGAGGAAAAGGGCAAGAATCATCTTGTAACGGTGTTTCGCGATGTATTTTCCTGCACGCTTGAAATGTTTCCATTGAAAGGGTGTTTCAAGCCGTTCGTCAACATCAAACTTATTACGCGCCATGCTTCACCGCCTCCTCTCCCTGAAGACCATACTGAAGCATATAGGTCTGCCAGTAATAACCGCGTTTTGCAAGCAGTTCGGCATGCGTTCCTTGCTCTTTGATTTTTCCGTCCTGAAGGACCAGTATAAGATCTGCATCCTTCATGGAAGAAATGCGCTGAGCAATAATGAACTTGGTGCATTCAAAGGGCAGATGTCTCAGTTCGTTCTGAATATACTGTTCTGTCTCACTGTCCACGGCACTGGTTGTATCATCCATAATCAGAATGCTGGGCCGGAGAGCCAGCGCACGCGCTAGGGCAATCCTCTGCTTCTGTCCCCCGCTCAAACCTACACCACGCTCACCAATGATGGTGTCATAGCCTTCCGAGAGGTGTTCAATGAACTCATCCGCATCGGCACGTCTCGCAAAATCCCTGACTTCTTCCAGCGTCAGGCTCTGATCGCCAAAGGCCACATTGCCTTCCACTGTATCCGAGAAAAGGAATACATCCTGCGTTGCAGTTCCGATTCCTCCTCTCAGCTGCTGCAGTTTCCATTCCCGGACATCGCATCCATCCACCAGAATGCTTCCTTCCGTGACATCATAGAATCGGGCCATCAGCTGAATCAGTGTGGTTTTCCCGCTCCCGGTCGGGCCCATTACGGCAACCGTCTGTCCGGGAAGGATATGGAAGGAAACATCGCTCAGGACAAGATTGGCATCGTATTTAAACGACACATTTCTGAATTCGATTTCCCCTTTCATCGAGGGATGGTCCACAGCAAACGGATCGTCCGCAATTCCCGGCTTGACGCACGCCAGCTCCATGACTTTCCCGGCAGAAGTCGAGAAACGCTGAAGATCATTGATCAGGTTTCCCAGTTCACGCATAGGATTGGAAAGTGCCCAGGAAAGGCTGGTAAAGATGGCCAGCTGGCCCGGCGTCAGCTCTCCATAGATAATAAACAGTCCCCCGACAAAGACAGTCACCAGCATCATGCCATTCGCCAGGAGTTCGATGAACGGGAAGAACGTGAGCCACGTCTTGTTGATTTTCAGATGACTCTGACGGAATGCTTCATTTTTTTCCTGGAAGCGCGCCTTTTCATACTCTTCACGGGCAAAGGCTTTGACGACACGATTGCCGGCTATGTTCTCCTGGGCCGCCGTGTTCATCTCCGACAGTTTTTCACGCATTGCGACAAATCTCGGCCGCACATGTCCGGAAAAAAGCTTGGTGATCATCAGAAGAATCGGTGTAATCACAATCAGCATCAAGGTCATTTTCCAGCTGACGGTCATCAAATAGATGGTCGCAAACAGAAAGGTACAGGAACTGTCAATAATCCTGTAATCAATAAAACTCAGAAAATGACGGCACCAGTCAAGGTCCGCCGACATGCGGGTCATCAGGTCACCTGTCCGGTGACTGTCAAAAAAACGCATGTCATTATACTGCAGGTTTTCAAACAGCCGGGTACGCAAGTTGAAAATCACATTCTGCGAATCCGTCTCAAGGGTAACCACCATCAGGTAACGCAGACCCTCACGCAGTACTTTGACGGCCAGCATCACCATGAGTATGCCCAGAAGCGGGTCTGCATTCTGAGCTACAATGACATCGTCAATCAGTCTCTGCGACAGTGCAGGATTGACCAGCAGCATCAGGGCAGAAAAAACGGTAATCATCAGCGCAAGAATATGGCGCTTGTGATACTTGGGATCCATATTATCCCACAGCCATTTGATTTGTTCTCGCATAATCTCTCCTGTTTTCTTTTTTTCTGTTGCACATTCATCCCGACAAACAGTTTTTGTTCTCAGAAAACGATGCACACAATCTCTTTCATGCTTCTGCAGCACCTCGCAAAACACAGGATATCCGGTTTTCCGAATAGGGTGTCTTCTGCCATGCAGTTCCTGACTGCATCGCCCTTTTGAAGGACAGTATACAGCGCGTAAAGATAAAATAGTTTTTCTTGATTTTCTACTGAAAATGCGCTATATTTTGAGCTGTTTACTGATTTTTCACCAAAAGGAGGTGTCAGATATGAATTCTGCCTCAGCTCCGATCTGCGGAACGAGTATTGACAGCATCCAAATCGACACAAAAGTACGGTCCAGTGATTTTGTCATGACCGGCCATCATTGCCATAAATGGTTTGAGCTATTCTACATCGAATCAGGCACCTGCCGTTTCCTGATCAATGATTCCATTCACGATATTCATGCAGGTGATTTTATTCTGATTCCTCCCTATGCGCTGCACTATACGCGCTATCTGTTCGGAACCTGCAAACGGACGGTCATCTTTTTCAAGCAGGAAGATCTGTCCGATACGCTCTCCTCTTTTCTCCCGGGTGCAAGTCATTTCTTTAATGAGTACAGGATTTTTCAGGTCCCTGAAGCCTACCAGACCCGTATCATCAATTGTCTGGACAGGATGACGCAGGAAGAAAAAATTCACGATGCCCGTTCCCAGGAAATGAAAAAAGTGCTTCTGCATGAAATGCTGCTTCTGTGCAGCCGAATCTGCACCTTCCTGAGCGATACGCCTGAGAATATCCACACCACCGATCGGCAGATTATTCTTGCCGCACAATATATCT
>ONVN01000329.1 GCA_900321295.1 uncultured Eubacteriales bacterium | reverse complement strand
CAGAGGTCAAAGTCATTGGTGAGAAATGCTTTGCTGAGAATGCGATGCTCTGCTATGTTGTGATCCCGGAGGGCGTTGAAACCATCAGCGACAATGCTTTTTACCGCGCTTCTTCCCTGCTTTACGTTGATTGCCCTGACAGCTTGACTTTCATCGGGAACCGCGCATTCTACTGTTCCTATTCCGGATCACATTTCCGATGGAGTGCAAATCTGAAAACCATCGGGGACGAGGCGTTTTTCCGCTGCCTGTTCGGGGATGAAATCATTTTCCCGGAAGGCCTGGAGAGTATTGGCAGAGAAGCCTTCCTCGGAACCGGCTATTCTTCTGTCTATTTTCCTTCTACCATCAAGCAGATTGGAGAACAGGCCTTTGCAGAATCTTTCATCTCGTATGTCAGTCTGCCTGTTTATGAAGTCGTAGAGATTCCTGATGACGTGTTTGCACAGACGGGATCTCTGAGCAGTTTCGTACTTCCCTGGGACTGCCCGTTGCATGTCTATGAATACTACAAGGACAAGTTGTCCGGTCATGAAAAATGCAAAGTATGGATTGCCAATCCGAAAGACGTCGAATATATTTCCGGGGCCTATAGATATCTCCGGGCACCTGGTGAAGAGGATGCCTATTTCCTGTACACTTATGCCGGCACCCAGGAAAACATCATGCTGCACTATACCGTCCGGGAAAACAGGGATGGTACCACCGTCAATCTTCCTGTGATCGGAATCGGGAAAGGCGTATTTAAAGGCAATCAGTCCATCAAAAAGTTCCGCGTGACACGCTCCTTCACCGTGAAAACAATCGATGATGAAGCTTTTGCAGATTCATCACTTGAACTCATCGACCTGTTCTACTCCATCGAAACCATCGGCGCAGGAGCTTTCCGTAATTGCAAGAATCTGACTGAAATCACACTTCCCGCCTCTGTCCTCTCCATAGGTGAAGGTGCATTTGATGGCTGTGATCAGCTGAAATCTGTCACCGTCCTTTGCGATGTCTCCCTGATTGACGAGAATACTTTCCGGAATTGCACTGCACTCCAGGAAAACCCGTATGGTGTTGTTCTGAGCGCAGATGCATCACCCGAGGACATTGACTATCTCAGCCGTGTCATGGGTCTTCCCTCCGGTCATTCTCTCAGGCGTCAGGGCGATCCGGAACCCGAACCCGAGCCTGCCGAAGAACCGGAGCCCATGCCTGTTGGCAAGGATGGGATTCCCTTTCTGGGCACATGGCAGGTCTCCACAATCACCATGTCAGATACCACTTACAGTGCTGCTGATCTGGGGCTTGTGCTTACCATGACGCTTCAAGAAAATGGCATAGCCATTTCCAGGAATGCTCAGGATGGTTCCGAAACTACGGGGATCTGGAGTCCTGCCGATGGTGGTGCTATGATCGACGGGCAGTTTGCCGTCCTTCAGCAAGATGGTACCCTGCTTGCTGAAACCGACGGTATGAGCATGACCTTCCTCCACCTTGAAGAAGATGTCCCCGATGTGCCTGATGTTTCCACAACCGAAGAATCTTCCTATGCTGGCATCTGGCATGTTTCCAGTGTTCAAATTGACGGTTCTCTCTATCCACCTGAAGATTTCGCTGCCGTCTTTTCCATCGAGCTCAGAGAGGACGGCTCCTATACCCTGTTTAACAGGCAAAGTCCCCTGCTTGAGGGATACTGGACAGCATCTGATACAGGCGTATCTCTCGGTATCCTGCAGCTTATTCCTATGGAAAATGGTGCGCTTTCTGCGAAAGCACCTGGTATGCTTCTGATCTTTACCAGGACCGAGGATACTGTTTCTAAACCACAGCCTGAACCTGTTCCTGAGCCCCAGCCCGAACCCGAGCCTGCACCCATGAAGCCTTTCAACGGCGAAGAAAATGCTCCATATCTGGGCACCTGGCATGTTTCCAACGTTCAAATCGACGGGACGCTCTATCCACCTGAAGATTTCGCTGCTGTCTTTTCCATCGAGTTCATGGAGGATGGCTCCTATACCTTGTTTAACAGGGAAGGCCCCCTGTTCAAAGGCTACTGGTCTGCTTCGGATTCAGGCCTCTCCCTCGGCGTCCTGCAGCTTGTCCCTATGGAGAATGATGCACTTTCTGCGGAGACGCTGGGAATGGTCCTGATCTTTACCAAGACAGATAATCCTGTTTCTGATCCGCAACACGAACCTCTTCCTGAGCCCCAGCCCAAACCCGTAAAATCTTCCATCGGTGAGGAAAGCATTCCGTACCTTGGCACCTGGTACGTTTCCAATGTTCAAATTGACGGAGGTCTCTATCCGCCTGAAGATTTCGCTGCTGTCTTTTCCATCGAGCTCAGGGAGGATGGCTCGTATACCCTGTTTAACAGGGAAGGCCCCCTGTTCAAAGGCTACTGGTCTGCTTCAGATTCAGGCCTTTCCATCGGTTTCCTGCAGCTTGCCCCTATGGAGAATGATGCGCTTTCTGCGGAGATGCTGGGAATGGTCCTGATCTTTAACCGGGCAGATGAAGCTGTTTCTGGTCCGCAGCCCGAACCAGAGCCTGAACCCGTGAAGCCTTCTATCACGGAAAAAGGCGCTCCGTATCTTGGCACGTGGCAGGTCACCACCATGACCATGGGTGAAACAACCTACAGCGCTGCTGATCTGGGACTTGCACTCACCATGACCCTTCATGAAGATGGCTCAGCCATTTCTGTCAATGCCCAGGATGGTACCGAAACCACGGGTGTCTGGAGTCTCACAGACGAGGGCATCATCATTGATGGTCAGTTCGCCATCCTTCAGGAAGACGGCACTCTGTTTGCTGAGATGGACGGAATGAACATGACATTGGCTCGTCCTGAAAGCATCGGAGCTGAAACTCCTGTCGGCCCAGGAGATGAAGGGAAACCTTACTTTGGAATCTGGAAGGCTTCTCAGGTCCGTATGGGCAGCAGCATCTATTCTGCTGAAGATTTCGGTGTGAACATTTCTGCTGAACTCAGAGAAGATGGAACCTATATTCTTTCAAGCGATGACACGGATCCTCTCAGCGGACGCTGGACAGTTTCTGATTCTGGTGTCTCTCTCGGAGTCTTCCAGCTGCTTCGCCAGGAAGATGGAACGCTTTCCGTTGAATCAGAAGGCGTCACTCTGATCTTCGTTCACGAAGATGCATCACCTGTCCTACAAGAACCTGAACCCGAGCCCAAACCCGAACCCATACTGCCTTCCATCGGTGAAGATGGCGCTCCTTATGTGGGCACCTGGCAGGTCATTACCATGACCATGGGTGAAACAACCTACAATGCTTCTGATCTCGGACTTGCACTCACCATGACCCTTTATGAAGATGGCACAGCCATTTCTGTCAATGTCCAGGATGGTTCAGAAACCACCGGTGTCTGGAATCTGACGAACGGCGGTGTCATCATCGACGGGCAGTTTGCTGTCCTCCAGGAAGACGGCACCCTGTTCGCTGAAATGGATGGCATGAACATGACGCTGGCACGCCCTGAAAGCATTGGCAGTGAAACACCTTCTGTTCCAGCAGACGAAGGAACTCCTTATTTCGGTATCTGGCATGCTTCTCAGATCCGCCTCGGTGAAAGTCTCTATTCCGCTGAAGACTTCGGGGTGGTCCTCTCTGCAGAACTCAGAGAAGATGGCACCTATATTCTTTCAAGTGATGACACGGAACCAATCATTGGACACTGGACTGTCTCTGATGCTGGCGTTTCTCTTGGAATCCTCGAACTTGTGCATCAGGAAGACGGAACCCTGTCGACGGAATCAGACGGAGTCGTTCTGATCTTCGTCCGTGAAGAGGCAGCTATGCCCGAACCAGAACCGAAGCCCTCGCCTGAACCAGAACCGAAGACGCCATCTATTTCCATTGGTTCGGCTTCTGACTATATCGGTGCATGGAAAGCTGCCTCCCTGCTCTTTGGTGATTCCACATACCCTGCTGAACAGTTCGGATACGACAGCACGCTTATTCTTCGCGAAGACAGCACCTATGAATTAATGTATCCCAACTCTGAGCCGCTTTCTGGTACCTGGACGCTGGAAGAAGATGGCATTCATACTACTGAACTTGTATTCATTCCGCAGGAAGACGGATCCTTGATCGCGACCCAGGCTTCAACTTCTGTTATTTTCACAAAAAGGGATGACATAAACATTGAACCGGAACCCGACCTCAGCGCTTATGTCGGGGAATGGACAGCCATTTATACAGATACAGCCATCTTTAAAGGCAATCCTCAGAAACTCTGGGGAATCAGGATCACCCTTTCCCTTCATGCAGACGGAACCGGTGAACTGGATTATGCAGGTTCCGATGGTGGAAATCCCTGGTGGTGGGACCCGGAGAGTGCAGCTGTCTATTATGGGCAGGCCGATCAGCCGGTTCCCCTTCAGATCAACGAAGACGGGTTCCTGCTGTATGGTACGGAATCCTCCGGTATGATGGTCTTCAGCAAAGACCCTGATGCATCCTGGGAACCAGAGTCGCTTACCAGCCATGGTATCGTTCATATCCCGCCTGTTGAGACACCTGCAAATACGCCCGAACCTCTTCCGGTTTCCAGTCCTTACCTTGAGAAGAAGTTTACAGCTGTCTCTGCCAATGTCAGCGGTTTCAAAATGGATGCTTCCAGACTTGGAGGTGAATATTCCGTAATCTTCCATGCAGATGGTACCGCCGTATTTGTTATGACCGGACAGGAAGTTCCAGGATTGAAATGGACGCTGCAGGGCGATGATTATGTGATCGACTACTTTGGTTCCGGAGAGTTGCGCTTTACTCCAGTTTCCGCAGGCCTTGAACTGGATTTCTTCGGTTCCATGGTCCTTACACTTACAGCAGAGTAACTCTGCATCTGTACTATTTCAGCCTCTGTCTTTTCCAGGTGATCAGCATGGGCTGTTCACAGCCATGTTCCTGGGAATGGTATACTGATGTACAGGCAATCTATCCCTGTTGCCCAACACGGTGTACTTTTCTTCCCTGACCCTGAAGATGCTTTCCTACGCCAAGGCATTCAGAATGCCTTCACGCATTTTGCCGGACAGTTCCATGCTGTCCGGTTTTCTTTTCTCCGACTTTCCCTTTTTCGCTTTCGTCACTCTTGCAACGGAAATGTGCATGAGGTATGATCATGCTGATTCTTCAGCCGATTCATACAATACGCTTGATCCCATGCAACTCCATTCAATGCATCATTCCATTGCTATGCAGACCTGCAGACCGAAGAGAGGGAGGCCTAAAATGGATTCAATTAAACTCAACACAGGCACGTTCATGCCCATGGAAGGCTTTGGTGTTTTCCGTGTTCCTGACAAGGAAGAATGCCGCCGGTCCGTACTTGAAGCGATCCGTATCGGGTACCGGCTGATCGATACAGCAGCCGTATATACCAATGAGGATGCCGTGGGTGAAGCCGTTCGTCAGGCAATCAATGAAGGCATCTGCACACGGGAAGAGCTTTTTATCACGAGTAAACTCTGGGTAACCGACATGCGCAATGAAGATACAGCCCGGCGTGCCATTGACGCTTCCCTCAGAAAGAGCGGTCTTGACTATTTCGATCTCTACCTTGTACATCAGGCCCTGGCCGATTATTTCGCCGGCTGGCGTGCGATGGAGGAGGCGTATCATGACGGACGTCTGAAAGCTATCGGTGTCTCCAACTTTTATCCCAATATACTGACCAACTTCTGTGAAACGGTCAATGTCATCCCCGCCGTCAATCAGGTGGAACTGCATCCCTGGTATGTCCAGGCAGGAGCTCTGGAAACCATGAAGTACTATGGTGTTGTTCCTGAAGCATGGGCTCCTTTGGGCGGAGGACGGTACACATTTGAGGATAAAGTTCTCACAGCCATTGCCACTGCTCACAGCAAAACAGTCGGTCAGGTTATGCTGCGCTGGAATGTACAGCGCGGTGTTGTGGTCATCCCCAAGTCGACACATGTGGAACGAATCCGGGAAAATCTGGACATATGGGACTTTACACTGGCTGAGGATGAAATGAATGCAATTGCATCATTGGATATGGGATACACCGGTTCACGGGCCAAGCATTTCGATCCCGCTTTTGTCCGTCAATGTTTCGGAAAGAAATAGTCCTTGTTTCTCACGCCGGAAGGATTTGCGGGATTGACCTGCAACTGTCTCTTTCGGAGCTGATTTCTTTGATGCAGGCCAAAACAGCCACTCTTTGAAAACAGTGGCTGTTTTTCCATATCTGGTCTTTAGAAAGCACAATGAATAAATATTCGTTCTCCTTCACTTTTTTACTCTGGCAAAAAGTGGTATAGTATCTTCGATTCTTTCTTTCATACTCTTTGGAAAGCTTATGAGATTGCTTATGAAATCAACAGAATATCAGGAAATCATCTGGAAGATGATGTGCGGAATCTTAAGACCATTCTTGAAATGGTATCTGCACCATGAAGCTCAGCCTCTTCCCGATATCGGTCCCATGATGCTCGTCTGCAATCATGTTACCAATCTTGATCCGCTCTTTCTATCAGCAGCCTCTCCCCGGAAAATGCTGGTTTTTGTTGCCAGCGAAAATATACTACGGAACCGACCGCGTCTTCGCCGTATTCTGTACTGGGCATTCAGTCCGATTTCACGACGCAAAGGCGCAAGTGCCGTCGATACCTGCCGGAAAATCCTGAGAACCCTGCATTCTGGCAGAAGCGTCTGCCTTTTTGCCGAAGGTGAAACGACGTGGAACGGAAAAACCGGCCCGATCAAGTCCGGAACCGAGGTTCTCGTGAAGGCCGCTGGAGTTCCTCTTGTAACCTACTGTTTGCAGGGAGGTTATTTCACCGCTCCAAGGTGGGGCCGCGGCCTACGCAGAGGGAAGCTTGCCGGCGTTGTGACGGGTGTCTATTCAGCAGAGCAGATTCATTCCATGTCCGGAGAAGCGCTCCGTTCTGTCATCGAAAGCGGAATCTTCAATCATGCGTGCGAAAAGCAGCACAGGGAGAAGATCCGCTATACCGGACATCACAGAATGGATCAGGTGGATTCACTGCTGTTCTTATGTCCCAAATGTCATCAGATCGGAACACTTCACGGAGCAGAGAATCTTGTCACCTGTTCCTGTGGTTTTTCTTCGCTTTTTAATGACTGTATGTTTCCTGCAGATTCCAGTCCGTTTCCGGATTTGTACACATGGGATGAATGGCAGACGGCAGCCTTTGCTGATAAGGTCCGTGAGGAGAAGGACCTCGAAATCCGTGACAGCTCTGACGAACTCGTTCTCTGGGAAATTGCTTCGGATCATTCCCTCAGACTCGCTGCTCACGGGGCTCTCTCCATGAACCGACAGGAAATGGTCATCGGCGATCTTCATTTCAGCCTGCCCGATATTCGGGATATTGCGCTTCTTCAGAATCGGAAAGCCGCAATAGCTTATCAGGACCGATATTTTGAATTACATGCCCCGCACGTTCTCTGTCTCAGAAAATATCTTCTTTTCTGGCAGACTGCTGTTTCTTCTGCACACCAATTGTGAAAAGAGGTACACCATGGATTATTCTGCTTCCAACCCCGGTATGTGGTCGCTGATCATTACCTTGGGCATACTGGCCATTTCCCTGGGCGTCGCTCTTGCGATGCGCGAAAAACTGCCATTCATTCGGCGCGCCATGATGCCTACAGCCGTCCTTGCCGGATTTATTCTCCTCTTCCTGAAGGAACTTCATATCTTGACTCTGAACACAGATATACTTGAAATGCTGGTTTATCACACCATCGCGATGGGCTTTATTGCCATGTCCCTGCGCAAAGCACTCCGCCCAAAGGGTGAAGACGGAAGACGCACGGGCAGACTGACCGGTCTGAAATCTGGTGCCATTATTGTCGGGTCTTATCTCACGCAGGCTTTTGTCGGCCTCATCATTTCCATGATTCTTGCTTCTTTCATGCCTTCTGTCTTTCAGGCATCCGGTCTTCTGCTCCCCATGGGTTTCGGGCAGGGACCCGGGCAAGCGAACAATATTGGTTCGACCTATGAAAGCATGGGCTTTGAAGGCGGGCGGAGTTATGGTCTTGCCATTGCCGCAGCAGGCTACCTGTGCGCATGCACAGTGGGGGTCTTTATCCTGCATCACTGGTCCCGCAACCCCATGCCTTCCGTCTATCGCAAGCTTGATTCCCTGAATACCGAGAACAACGTCAGCATGTTCCAGTCCAGCAATGAAATTCCCGTTTCGGATTCCATCGACCGCTTTTCGGTACAGTTCATTCTTGTACTTGGTGTTTATCTGCTGACTTATCTGGTAACCTGGGGCCTGACTTCTCTTCTGACGCTGATCTCCCCCACTCTGGGAAAAACACTCAACACGCTCCTGTGGGGGTTCAATTTCATTATCGGGTCCGCGCTTGCGCTTCTGGTCGGAAAAATCCTGGACAGCCTGAACAGCAAGGGAATTGTAAAAAAGCAGTATCAGAACAACTACCTTCTGAACCGTCTTTCCGGACTTTTTTTCGACTTGATGATCACCGCTGGCATAGCGTCCATTTCCATCCAGGATATCTCAGGTCTCTGGTTCCCCTTCCTTCTCTCCATTGTATCCGGCGCGATGGCTACTTGGCTTTTCCTCAAGTGGGCATGCCGCCATGCCTATCCTGATTATCAGCGCGAGGGTCTCATCTCCATGTATGGCATGCTCACCGGCACCATCGGTTCCGGCATTCTCCTGCTCAGAGAACTTGACCCTTCCCTGGAAACACCTGCCGCCAACAACCTTGTCATCGGCTCTTCCTACGGGATCGTCCTTGGAGCACCCATGCTCATCTTCGTATCCCTGGCCGCCCGTTCTACCACTATGTGCCTCATCACCTTTGCGATGGTCATCATCTATTGGCTCTTTTTGTCGCTCATTATCCGCAGACCAGAAACAAAAAGGTAAACCTTCCTGCTACTGCTTCAAATGCTCGCTGCTTTTGCGGGCATTTTTCAATGCATTTTTTTGAATTGGTTTCTTTGCTTTCTTGGTTTTCCACTTGCCGAAGGATACGTTTGCGTTGACTTTTGATACACGCTAGAGTAAACTTTCTTGTTGTCTGTACCATAAGAGGTCAGCATATCTTTTTCTGCCTAACGGACATCGGCTGATTTCCTGTCTCTGTGGCAGACTTTTTGGTTTTATTCCTCCCGGCTATACGTTTTTTTCTTCCTCATTATACAGAACATATACCCGTACGAAGGGGTGGTCCACATGTTTGTTGTTTTTACAGCATTGTTTCTTGTTTTCTGCGGAAAAATCACACTTGAGACCCTTTTGTTTTCCATCGGTATCGCCGCTCTTCTCTTCTGGTTCTGCTGCCGCCATCTTGGTTACAGCCTCAGGAAAGAACAGCGGCTGTTCATGCTGATTCCCGGGATCTGTGCCTACGTCTGCTTTCTTCTCAAGGAGATTGTTCTTGCGAACTGGCAGTTGATGCATATGATTTACTCCGAAAAAGAGCAGATTGAACCATGCATCGCTACCTTTCATACTTCCCTGAAGTCCTCCTGGCTCAGGACAGCCCTCGCTGATTCCATCACCCTCACACCAGGCACGATTTCCGTTCAGTTGGAAGGCGACCTGCTGACCGTTCACTGTCTGGATAAATCCCTCTCTGAGGGGCTGAAAAACAGTGAATTCGAAATGCGCCTGAAGCAATTGGAGGAATGAGCATGATTGAAAACGCATACCGTCTGCTGTACACAGGCGTATCCATTATCCTGGGAATACTGATTCTCCTGTGCCTCATCCGTACTGTCAAAGGTCCAAGACCGGCGGATCGGATTGTCTGCATCAACATGATCTCCACCCAGGTTATTGTGCTGATTGCGGTTCTTTCGCTGATGTTTCATGAAGGTTATCTTGCGGATGTTTCTCTGATCTATGCCATGGTTTCCTTTCTGGCCGTTGTCGTTATCTGCAGGATTTATATCGGCACATATACGCAGCATCATGAAGGTGAGAGCAGCTCTCTTGCTGACCGTTCTGCTGCAAAGGAGGAAGACAGCAATGCTTGACTGGGTTCGTTTCATTCTGACAACGATTTTTCTGCTCGCTGCTCTCACGATCTTTGTGAGTCAGTTTGTCGGTGTCCATCGGTTCAAATATGTTTTGAACCGAATGCATGCCGCTGCTATGGGCGACACCCTCGGACTTTTCTTCGGTATCACCGGTGTCTGCATCAGTGCGACTTCTGTTGATACCCTCATCAAATTCATTCTCGTTGTCCTGTTCATGTGGTTTGCAAGTCCTGTTTCCAGTCACTTGATTGCCAAGCTGGAATGGATTACCAACCCAGACATTTCGAAAGAAGCGGAGGTCAAAGAGCTGTGACATTTCTTGCATGGGTTCTGCTCGGATTTCTGATCGTCTGCGCACTGTCCGTTACACTGACCAAGAATCTGCTGGCATCCGTCATTATCTTGATGGCTTATTCCCTGGTCATGAGTGTCATATGGATTCTTTTGCAAAGCCCCGACCTCGCCATCACTGAGGCGGCCGTCGGAGCCGGCATCACCAGCGTGCTGTTTTTTGTCACGCTGAAGAAAATCCATGCGATTGATGAGGAAAGAAAGGATCAAGATGAGCAAAAAAGCTGAAAACTGGGAATCCTCATGGCAGAAAAAAGCGGAGGACTGGCTGCGTGACGGATCTGATGCTCTCGATCATGCCATGATCTCTGATATGACTGAGTCCCCCGCTGTGCCTCCTGAAGATGTCCCTGAGACTGCAGATCTCTTTGAGGCAAAAGTCCATGAAGATCAGGTGAAAGAAGAGGTCATCTATCAGAAGCTGCACGAACATTCCGTGACAAAAGGCCGCAAGCACATCAGAATCCTGTACAGTGTGCTTGCCCTGCTCACATGCTTTATCATCATATCCTCACTTCTGCATGTGGTACTGTATATGCCGGTCTTCGGTTCCCCTGAATCCCCAGTCGTCAATGAAGTCTCCAGACGATACATTGAAGATGGACTCAGGGAAACCGGCGCTGTCAACATCGTCGCAGGAATGATTCTTGATTACCGTGCATTCGATACGCTCGGAGAATCCACGGTTCTGTTTATTGCAAGCTGTGCCGTCATGATTCTTCTGCGGCGTGACCACAGAAAAGATGGTGCTTTGGAGAAGGGGTCCCTTCCTGTGGACTATGATATCCACTATGAACCCCATTACGATCCCATCCTGCAGAAAAGCGCAGCATTCCTTGTGCCCGTCATTCTTCTCTTTGGAATCTATGTCGTACTCAACGGCCACCTTTCCCCTGGTGGAGGTTTCTCGGGCGGTGCTATTCTCGGGGCTGCACTCATGCTTTTCCGTATGTCCTTTGGCATGAAATCCACCCGCAGGTTCTTCACATACAAAACCTTCTCCACCGTGGTCTTTCTTGCGCTCCTTTTCTATGCTTCCGCAAAGTCCTACGTCTTCTATACAGGCGGCAATGGCCTGGAAAGCCATATTCCTCTTGGAACACCGGGGGCAATTCTTTCTTCAGGACTGATTCTTCCGCTGGATATTTGTGTCGGCGCCATCGTTTCGTGTACGATGTATACATTTTTCGCACTGTTCAGAAGGGGGGAAGTCTGACATGTCTGCATCCATCGCAGATCATATCTATGAAGTCGCCTCTGTCATCCTGTTCGGCATCGGGTTTACGACCCTGCTTCTGGATCGCAATCTGATCAAGAAAATCATCGGTATGAACATCATGGATACCTCCGTCTACCTGTTCCTTGCCTCCATGGGCTATATAGCCGGGCGTTCCGCCCCGATTGGCAGCGGGACATCCCCCAGTTCGTCGGACATCATCAACCCCGTTCCCGCAGGTCTCGTGCTGACCGGCATTGTTGTCTCCGTCTCGGTTACGGCCCTCATGCTCGCACTGACCGTCCGTCTTTACCATAAGTACCACACACTGGATATTGACCAGATCGTGACAATGGCACGGAAGGAGGAAGACGTCTGATGGCATTGCTCCGCAATGTTCCTTTTGTTTCCATCCTTTCCTGCATGGTGATTGCCGTAATCTCCATGATTTTCAGGGGACGGATTGCCAAATATCTCAGTTATCTCCTCTCTGCTGCTCTGTTTGCTGCCTCTGTTGCTCTCTGTCTGTATTTTGTTCGCGGCAATGAATCTTTTGTCTTTACCATGGGACACTTCGCCGATCCATGGGGCAATGAACTGCGTGCCGGACTGATGGAGAGTATCATGGCATCGGCCATGTCGCTGATTATTCTCCTCTCTCTCGTAAGCGGAGAATATATGATCCGCGATGAAATACCGGACGGCAAGAAAAATCTGTTCTATATCATGGCCGATCTGATGCTTGCCGCAGTTATGGCATTGATTTACACCAATGACCTCTTTACTTCCTATGTTTTTATCGAAATTGCAACCATTGCCGCAGGTGGTCTGACAATGAGCCGGCAGAATGGCTGTGCATTGGCATCTGCGGCCAGATACATGATCATGAACCTGGTTGGTTCCGGTCTCTGTCTGATGGGAATCACAATCCTTTACGGAACCACCGGGCATCTGCTGATGGGAAGTCTCCAGCAGGCTGTTCATTCCCTGTATGAAAGTGGAAACTATCACATGCCCCTGCTGGCATCCCTGATTCTCCTGACCGTCGGCCTTTCCATCAAGTCGGGCCTCTTCCCCTTTCACGAATGGCTTCCGGATACGT
>ONVN01000328.1 GCA_900321295.1 uncultured Eubacteriales bacterium | reverse complement strand
TCCTGCGCCGATGATTCTGAACTGGAGCGACGACGGAAAATACCTGACGTTCTTCTCTCCCGATCTGTATATCGTGGACGCGGAGACCGGCGAGGTGCTCCTTTTTCTGGATGCACAGGAAAACCTGCTGTACAACAATGCTGTCCCTGTCGGGAGTGACTATGTGTTCGCCACCCAGGGCGACGGCGAAGTGATCCTGCTCAGCCTGCCCGGAATCGCGTCCATAACAGTCAGGGAAGATTATGACGGCGGGATCGAAGGATACGATCCGCGGACAGAACCGGATGCGCCGTGGGAGGTGGAACCGCAGAGCGGGCACCAGGTGACGGAAACCTTCAAGGCACTCAACAAACTGGACGATTATGAGCCTCTGCTGTATTACGCATCCGGCGGAGAATACGCGGCCCTCCTTTATCCGGACGGAGCGATCGAAGTGTTCCGGAAAGGCGAAGGACAGAAGGCGTTCCTGCAGAACACGCAGTTTTACAACACACCAACGGCCTTCGGTATTTTCGGGGATCGGATGGCCGCAGCCGACAGTTACGGCCGGATCATGTTCCAGAATCTGAAAAACGGCAGCATGAATCTCCTGGACACAGAAGGGATTTACCGTGTATTTATGTTCAAAGGGGATTTCCTGGCTGCCGGCAGGAACAATGGCACCGTAGTGGATGTGTTTGACATGGAGAAGGGAGAACACCTCTTTTCCATGCGGCATGCTGATGGATTTGCCCGAATCGGCTTCTCCGCAGACGGCAGATATGCCGTCGGGCTGACCGAAGAAAACGGAGCAGTCATCGGGGAACTCTGGCAGAACGAAAACGCCCTGCTGGATGCAGCAAGGCGTTTTGCTCCCGGACGCTGACGCTCCGCAATCAGTCCGCAGCTTCGCTGAAGGAACCCATCATGATCTGCGCGACGTAAATCAGCGCTTCCTCTGTGTTGGCGTAGTACTGGTCCGTGCACGAGGCTTCAAAGGCTTCGAGCGTTTCATCGCTCCACGGTTCGGCGTAATACAGGGCAGTTTTTTCTGCTGTGTTGTACTCAAAGATGTAGGCGATGGTCTCATCCTGGGACGGGACAATCGTCCGGATGAGATCCTCCTCGCAGCCGATGAACGAATTGAACACATTCATGGGATATGCCGCGGTAAAGGACGAGTTGATGCTGATGTCGAGGTCCACCGTCAGCAGCATGGTGCACAACGCCCGTGTGCTCTCATCCACCATCCACTGGGCCGTCAGGTAGTTCTGCCTGTCGGTGATGGTGGGCTCGAACCAGTACGGGTTTTCCTTTGTCGGGAGGTCCTCGATGGAGACCGTTTTCTCCGGAGCATTCCCCGCTACCGGGTCATACGCAACCGTTTCTGCTATGCCGACAAGCACGTTTGCCAGGGCTTCCGGATCAATATCGGTATGCAGCAGGGCCATGCCGAACGTCCACCCGTCGATGATGGCCATGTCGTAGGCCACGGAATACTCGGTGCCCGTATCGTCAATTGTCTGCCGGAGCCAGTAGACAACGGAAAGTGTGCCGGCCAGCTGTGCATAGCCACCGGAAAGGTTTCCGTCAATGGAGGTGGACACGGCATCCTGGATAAATCCGTTGTATGCCTCCTGAAGTTGTTCGTCTGTCATTTCAATGCCCACGAGAGATTCCTCCCTCGTTGCCATGATCATCAGCATGGCGGTGTTTGCACTGCCTTCGACCTGCGCGTAGTAGAACGTTGACGGGCCTTCCGAATAACCGAAGACCCATCCTTCCGGAATGTCGGCAGAAAAGCCGTTCTGTTCATAGTGCAGGCTGTCCGTGCCTTCCGCACCGGCTGCACAACAGGCACACAGAATACACAGGATGGTCAGCAGGGAGAGTGCTTTTTTCATGGCAGAAGTCCCCTTTCTGTTGTTCCGGTTGTATGTTTTTCATTATGACCAGTGTACCACGAAAGCGCGCCGGATGGAAGAAGCGGTGGCCGCATGCACCGGATTCCGGTACCGCTTTGCAGGAAAAACGCCCACGAGCCGCATCATCACCCCGCGGGCATTCGTTTCGCCCTGTGCTTATGCCGCGATTCGTATGGACTCCCTGGCGCTGATGCTGTCCTTGGTCCGCAGTCGGATGACATTGTTCCTGTCTGCTTTCCTTCTGCAGGAAACCGAAGACACGATGATTCTTTTGACGTATGATCCACGCTTCCGAAGCAATCCCCTGATGAGCCCTGTTTCGAACCTTTTGCGCGGTAAGCCAAACATACCGGAAGTCCCATTTCCGAGGTCACTGAAAAATCTGTTCTGAAACACGAACGGATTTTTTGTTACCTCTTTGATGAAGGGCTTCTTCTTTGCGTTCACCCTGCGATCCAGGATTGGCCGCGGCCGGAATTGCCTGTTGTCTTCGTTTGTGAAATCAAAAAAGAGCATCACCGAAGTGCTGCCCGTGCGATGTCCTCAGTTCTTGTCAGGTCAGGGTTGATCGCCATCTGGAAAGGATGATGAAAGCCTGTAAATTTCCAGACCATTTTCAGTACCAAATCCTGCAAACCCATATCGGACAGCGATGTGTTTTGTTCTCTCCTGACCCGGATCACATTCAATCACGAGTGACTTGCCTTCCTTTCGAGCCCTGGCAATCATCTGTTCCGTCAATGCGGAGGCATATCCCTTTCCCCATTGTTCCGGTGTCAGGACCCAGCCAATCTCCATACTGTCCTCTTCATAAGCATGGTAAATTACATATCCGATAAAAGCACCGTCCAGATCGACTGCATAAACAGGAGGGACCTCCGACAGGGCTGTCTGCAAAAAAGCGCGTGTCTGTTCTTTTGCGTAGGGAGGTTCCAGAAAACGCATCACTTCCGGATTGGACAAAAGAGCATGCAGCGGTTCGAAATCCTGCTCGTCCATTTTCCGGATCGTCAGGTTCCTATTCTGATGAAATTCATGACAATACTTCATACATCGACCTTTTTCCGGATTGCAGGACATATCTTCTCTGCAATCCTCCTTCCGGTATCCGCGGCGTGCGGCCTTTATCGCATGGTCAGAAGAGTCCCAGCCGGTTTTCCGATCATCCCGGTATAGCCCTGAGCAGCCTCTCCGATCCTTTGGGCCCTGTGCAGGAGGACAATCTCTTCCTGGATATTGTCCTATAGAAAGTCCCATAACACGCTGTCTTCTGTGCAGAATGATCTTATGATGCCTGTCTGTGAGTTTTTTCCGTCCACATCCGGCCCTGCAGAAATCCCATGCCTGCCCAGGACAGGACCGATAGGAACAGGTCCAGTCATCCTGGC
>ONVN01000326.1 GCA_900321295.1 uncultured Eubacteriales bacterium | reverse complement strand
TTTCCCGTGAACAGAAAAGACTGTATCCCACGGAACTGGGCAGAATGGTTACCGCGATGATGGAACAGTATTTTCCTGAAATTGTTGATCTTGACTTTACCGCTGACATGGAAGACAAGCTCGATGGTGTTGAGGAAGGGACAACAGACTGGAAAGAAGTGGTCCGCAGTTTTTACCCGCATTTCCAGGAACTTCTGAATACGGCCGAGGACCAGATTGAAAAGGTTCAGCTTGCGGATGAAGTCAGCGATGTTCCATGTGACAAATGCGGTGCCATGATGGTATATAAAATGGGCAGGTTTGGTAAATTCCTTGCGTGTCCCAATTTTCCGGAATGCAGAAATGCCAAGCCTATTCTGACGTATATTGATGCACCCTGTCCTGAGTGTGGTGCAAGGCTCATGGAAAAAACCAGCAAGAAAAACCGAAAGTTCTATGGATGTGAACGATTCCCGGAATGCAGTTTCGTTTCCTGGGAGAAACCTGTGTCTGAAAAATGTCCGCAATGTGGAAGCTACATGGTGGAAAAAATGGGCAGGCATGGCGAAGTTTGGCATCTGTGTGCCAATGACAAATGCCGCTGCAAAATCGAAGTGCGTTCCAAACAGGAAAGTGATGGATCACCGGAGGGTGAAGAATGAAACGTGCCACTGTGGTTGGAGCAGGGCTGGCAGGATCTGAGGCTGCTTGGCAACTTGCCAGACAAGGGATCCCGGTCAAGCTCGTGGAAATGAAACCAGACAAGAAAACTCCCGCACATCATTCAGATGGATTTGCTGAACTTGTGTGCTCCAATTCGCTGCGTTCTGACAGGCTGACAAATGGCGTAGGTTTACTCAAGGAGGAAATGCGCCAGTTGTCCTCCTTGGTGATGGATAGTGCTGACCGTGCGAGAGTACCCGCTGGCGGAGCCCTTGCTGTTGACCGGGATGCTTTTTCCGGATGGATTACAAAAAGGCTGTCGGAACATCCGCTTGTAGAGATCGTGCATGAAGAATGTACATCTGTACCGGAAGGCCCATGCATTATTGCCACAGGGCCCCTGACGTCGGATGCACTGGCAGATTCCATACAGCATATGGAGGGACTTGAAACTCTTAGTTTTTATGATGCGGCAGCCCCGATTGTCACGCTGGAATCGCTTGATGAGGGCAAAGTCTTTCGGCAGTCGCGGTATGGACGTGGGGATGATTACCTCAATTGTCCTATGAATGAAGAGGAATACCATTCGTTTGTTCAGGCCTTGCTTCAAGCGGAAACAGCAGAAATCCATGGCTTTGAAGAGAAAAAGGTCTTTGAGGGCTGTATGCCAGTTGAATCCATGGCACGCCGTGGCGAGATGGTGCTCGCTTTCGGTCCACTCAAGCCTGTGGGACTGATCGATCCGAGGACTGGAAAACAGCCTTATGCAGTCGTGCAGCTTAGGCAGGACAACGCCGAGGGTACACTGTATAACCTTGTTGGCTTTCAGACCAGGCTGAAATTTCCTGAGCAGAAGCGGATATTTGGCATGATTCCTGGACTTGAGCATGCTGAGTTCGTTCGTTATGGTGTAATGCACAGAAATACTTTTCTGCATTCACCAGGCTTTCTGAATGCACACTTTGAAGTGATTTCGCGTCCTTTGACCTATTTTGCAGGACAAATGACGGGTGTGGAGGGGTACGTGGAAAGTGCTGCAAGTGGTCTTTTAGCAGGGCTTTCCCTTGGCCATCAATTGCTTGGCAAATCGCCTGTAGAGTTTCCGGGAATCACGGCTATCGGTGCTATGGGAAGATATGTATCAACGATCAACCCGCATTTTCAGCCGATGAACTGTACATTTGGACTGATCGATTCACTCCCTGTCGATGCCGAACACAAAAAGATCAGGAACAAGCAGATGCGGTATACAGCGGTTTCAGAGCGTGCGCTGCAATGGGTGCGTGAATGGGCTGACAAGAGTGCAATTGTGGCGGATGCCACAGAAAGTGAGTAATATATGGGAATTACATTTCATGGAACAACGATCTGCGCCGTAAAGCGTGCAGATCAGATAGCCATCGCTGGTGATGGCCAAGTGACAATGGGTGAAAATGTTGTTTTCAAATCGACGGCCCGAAAGGTCCGCAAGATTTATGGCGGCAAAGTGGCTATTGGCTTTGCAGGCTCTGTCTCGGATGCCTTTACACTTTCGGACAAATTCGAAGAAAAGCTGCAGCAGTGTGGAGGGAATCTTGAGCGTGCTGCTGTTGCTGTCGCACAAATGTGGCATGGAGACCAGGGAATGCGCAATCTTGAATCCTTGATGATCGTAGCTGACCATGACAATCTGCTGATTCTGTCCGGGAATGGAGAAGTGATTGCTCCGGACGGAAATGTCGCTGCCATTGGCTCAGGCGGAAACTATGCTCTTGCGGCTGCTCGTGCACTCATTGAAAATACAGAGCTTTCTGCGCATGAAATCGCAGAGAAGGCCCTGCATATTGCAGCATCCATATGCGTTTTCACCAATGATAATGTCATTGTTGAAGATGTCTAAAGGAGGTTTAGAAAATGGCAGAACTCACACCAAAAGAGATTGTACGTGAACTGGACCGATATATTATAGGGCAGGAAGAAGCAAAAAAGATGGTTGCCATTGCCCTGCGAAACCGTTATCGCCGCGCGCATGTAGAAGAATCCATGCGGGAAGAAATCAATCCCAAGAATATCCTGATGATCGGTCCGACCGGTGTTGGCAAAACAGAAATAGCGAGACGTCTGGCAAAACTTGTAGGTGCTCCGTTTATCAAAGTGGAAGCCACAAAGTTTACGGAAGTTGGATATGTTGGACGGGATGTTGAATCCATTATCCGGGACCTTGTTGAGAATGCTGTGCGCATGGTACGGGATATGAAAATCAAAGAAGTTCAGCCCAGAGCACAGGTTCTTGCAGATGATCGAATCGTGACCATGATTCTGAATCCGAATGAAAAAAAGGCAGCTCCCAATCCGCTTGATTTTCTTCTTGGAAAGAAGAATGAAGAAAAGGCTTTGACTGCAGAAGAAAAAGAAAATCAGTCAAGTCAGAGGGAAGAACTTCGTCACCAGCTGCTTCGAGGTGAGCTCGAGGATCGGGAACTCGACATTGAAGTTGAAGAAGATATGCCGAGTCTTGAAGTAGGCGGAAGCTCTATATCCATCGGCGATATGATGGGTGGCATGATGCCCAAAAAGACAAAAATACGACACGTGAAAGTCTCTGAGGCGAGAAAGATCCTGACACAGCAGGAAAGTGAAAAACTCATTGACATGGACGCAATCCAGGAAGAAGCCGTGCGAAGGGCAGAAAATGACGGAATTGTATTCATCGATGAAATCGATAAAATTGCCGGAAATCAGGGAAGCCATGGGCCTGATGTCAGCCGTGAAGGTGTGCAGCGTGACATCCTTCCGATTGTCGAAGGTTCTGTTGTCAATACGAAGTATGGACCCGTAAAAACCGATTTTATGCTGTTCATTGGAGCAGGTGCATTTCATGTTGCCAAGGTTTCAGACCTGATTCCGGAACTTCAGGGTCGTTTTCCTGTACATGTGAATCTGAAAAGTCTTTCCCAGGATGATTTTAAGCGTATCATGACAGAGCCTGACAATGCGCTGACAAGACAGTATCGAGCTCTTCTTGCCGTTGACAAGGTCATGCTAACATTTGATGAATCCGCCATTGAAGAAATTGCGGCTGCAGCATGTGAAGCCAATGAAAACGGAGAAGACATCGGAGCACGCCGGCTGCATGCAGTCTTTGAACAGTTGCTTGAAGATATTTCCTTCAATGCAGGTGGAGATCCTGACATGCCGCCTTTTGAACTGAAAATCGATGGGAATTATGTAAAAGCACATCTGAGTGGCGAAAATGCCCGCATGGATATGCATCGTTACATTCTTTAAGCAATTGAGATCCCGGGAACCGTATTTTTGCGGTTCCCTTTTCATGTGCCCGTTGCAATCGGCTGTGTTCATGATATAATCCCATCAGCAGATTGAAACGAAAGACCGGAGGGATTCAGAAGTGAAGAGCCTGGGAATCATTGGTGCGGGAAGCATGGGAAGCAGCATTATTCGTGGTGTTCTGGATGCCGGGTACATCCGCCAGAATCAACTGACTGTCTTCGACACGAATATGCAGAAACTGGAAGAGCTTTCAAGAGAACTACCGAGCGTTACATACTGTGATCATGCACTGGACCTGGCAAGGCAGTGTGATGTGATTATACTTGCTGTAAAGCCGCATGTGCTCGGTGATGTGCTCGACACCATTGCATCTGCTCTATCAGGAAAGGCAATCATCTCTATTGCAGCGGGCTGGACCGTTGCAATGCTTTCAGAAGCATTAAAAGATACCGGTGCAACATATCTTCGGGTGATGCCGAATACACCGGCGATGGTTGGTGAAGGCATGACGGCATTATGCGAAGAACACACTCTCACGGAGGAGGATTTTTCCTTTGCACAAGGCATATTTGAAGCTTTGGGGCGAACGGTGATCCTTCCTGAGAGACTGTTTGACGGCGTTACGGCTATTTCCGGGTCCAGTCCCGCATATGTTTACATGCTGATTGAAGCGATGATGCAGGGTGGTATTCAGCAAGGCATCCCCAAAGACACCGCGATTCAAATGGCAGCACAATCTGTGCTTGGAGCTGCGCTGATGGTTCTTTCTTCCGGAGAACATCCTGCGGCTCTGAGAGATGCTGTATGTTCACCCGGGGGAACGACAATTGATGCAGTTGCCGTGCTGGAGAAAAATGGCTTCCGTTCTGCAATTCTTGAGGCAATGGATGCCTGTGCAGATAAATCTCGTAAAATGAGCAAAGGGTGAAAGCAAATCATGCAGCAGAGTCCGTCACGGAAGCATGTGATCATCTATACGGATGGGGCATGTTCTGGAAATCCAGGTCCTGGTGGGTGGGCGTGCGTTCTGAAATTTGGCGAGCATCGGAAAGAAATGAATGGATATATGCAGGAGACGACAAACAACCGAATGGAACTGTTTGCTGCAATTTCTGCGCTGGGAGCCTTGAAAGAACCATGCAGAGTGACCCTTTATTCGGATTCTTCCTACCTTGTTGATGCGTTTGAAAAGCATTGGATCGAGGGCTGGCGTCGTGCCAACTGGGTTCATAAAGATGGTACGCCTGTTCCCAACAAAGATTTATGGTTTATCCTCATGGCCCAGGCACGAAAACATGAAATCCAGTTTGTACATGTCGCTGGACACAGCACAAATGAGGAAAATAACCGATGTGATGAACTGGCAAGAAGTGCCATTGAAGAATGGAGATTAATTAATTCACCCCATGATGAAGACGGCCAGTTGATAATATTCCCTTCGGAAGGGATACGAAACGATGACAAGACAAAAAGCGGCATTTAATCGTGCCGCTTTTTGTCTTGAGAATAATAACAGTTATTAGAACATGGGTATTGGAGGATTGATTTCACTGCCTTTTGAAAATCTTCCCTTGATGACGCGTACTCACAGCATGTCGTTGCTTTTTTCACCATTTGAATGTCCCGAATCATATTCTCTGGTGAATTCCCACGACCGACGATTTTCAGATGCGTAATTCCTGAATGATCAAGGTCATACAAAGCACATAAGCCACATCCGGTGGAGGAAAAGACTTCCGGGTCCTGGTCCATTTTCCGGGTAGACCAAGATGCATCAGAAGACAGGCTGCCGAGAAGATACGGAAGACGGCAAATGGGGGATAATTCATCGCAATGAACAGAAGCGCAAAGCGCTCCATGAAAGTGGCAGCGTTCATTCAGGACGAACGCCTCAAACTCACTGCAATGCTTTGCTGAAAGAATGCATTTCCTGATCTCTGAAACGGACAGGTGACGGTGGAATATGATTCTTTTGACGGTTGGAAAATCGAAAAGTGAAAGCGCTTCAGGATTCATCGTGAACGACTCTCCGCTTAGATGAACACGGATATCTGGAATCTGAGAATTCAGATAATAAAGAAGAGCTGGGTCAGCAACGATGAATTCTGAAAATCCGTCAGAAAAACACTGACCGACAATATCCGTAATGATGGGGTATTGTTCTGGAAGATATGAAAGCGCATTCATGGTTAATATGGCTGGAGCCCCTAAATCATCGATCATGGATCGAAGAACCAATAACTCATTTCTTCCCCCGATCTGTGCATGGGCATACCGTACTTCTCTGCGATTCAAGGGCGAATCCATCCCGTACTTTTCATACCAGCTGTCTGGAACGTAACCACAGAATACTTCATCTGCTCCAGCATGGATATAGGCAGGATAGTCATCAACATGTCCGAGTCCAGCTGTGATTTTCATCATATATCAATACCTCCTCAGAACAGCTGGAGAACAATCCGGTCACAACTGTTGCCCATAAGTGACTGGACATAGGAGCCATTGGAAAGCGAGTTTCCATCAAATCCCCAAAGTGTGTTATATTTTCCTATCATATGAAGGAAAGAAGGATACAGAAATGCATAGGATTTGCAGGGAAATGTGCAATTTTGAGTGTTATCAGATTCTGCTCCTCTGTTTCCAAACAAAACAGCATTCCTGAGTGTGCATTGCAACGCGGAATTCATGTGATAAAAAGGAAGAAAGAGCGAGAATGGAAGATCCAGAGGCGTTTCTGTCTGTTCATGACACTGTGCAGATGCACGTCTGATACCCATTTCGTTCAGTGCATGGATCCAGAAATCAGCATGCAGGGAGGAACACGCCGCAGGGCGGTGCAAGTACGCAATGCGTACATCACGAGGCACTCGGTTTAGAAGAGGGCCAAGTTCGATCTCAGCATCTGGAAAATTAGCCTGAATATAGCTTAGGAGACCCCAGTCATTTATAGATATTTCCTGGCGCGAGGGCAGATTTCCAAGCAGGTGACCGATAATATCGGTTATTCTATCAAAATTGCCCGGTGTTACAGGCGGAAGTGTCAAAACCGGATGGAGATTCTCACACAATGCTTTGCGAAAAGCACGCAGCAGGATGTCTGCATCCGGAACAAGATGGGGACATATCATGCTGCCGAAATACAGCACTTTGATATGCTGCATAAGCGGATGTGAAAACGACGAATATGGTTCTGGGAAAATCTGGGCAGGCAGATGAAGATAAGCATTTAACAATGCAGGATTCATGAAACTCAGTGCAGTGTTGGCAGATATCTGGTTCCAACTTGCATCCGGATGAATTGCGGAAAGCCAATTGTCCATTTGTTCTCGAATGGAAGAGGCAAAGACTGATTCCGCATCGGAAGGATACCCGACAAGATGACTGGAAATCTCTGCCATATCCATATGCGATCGCATGTCTGTATATTGAGTAATCTGAAGGATCAATTCGTGTGCATGTTGACGATAGCTCGAAGAAGATGTCTCCAGACGTATAAGCATGTTATATGCATTTTGTTTTTCGATCTGAAGAGTATATTCATGAGGGTCCAGAAAGAGCGATACCCTCTCTTTTGGAAAATAGAAATGCAGTTCGATTGATTTACTGCTCAAAATCTGTTGTTTCCAGGGAAAGGGAATCTTGAAAGTAAACCCAAGAATGGAAAGGTCTTCTGGAGAGCACTCAAGAAGTCCATTGCTTGTATGAACCAGTGCGCAGATGCAGGCGGAAGAGATCAACATACCATCCCCTTTGTGTTCAGCATATCGGTTGTATGCGGAAAAGTCAATGCTGGAAGTGAAACGGCAGTCGTGATACAATACAGGAGAAGCACATGTTATAAAAATAATTATAAATGCAGCTTCACTCAGCGATGTACGAATAAGAGAGGATGCGTTTGATCATGCCACGTATGTTTATCATCGGGGATTCCACGGTGGAAGATAATCAGCCGCCTTTTCGCGGCTGGGGTTTTGCTATGCCTGAATTGGTAGCAGATGGAGTGGAAGTTCGGAATTATGCTTTATCTGGAAGATCTACGAAATCTTTTATTGTAGAAGGGCTTTTCAAACCTGTACAGGATGAAATATCCAAAGGTGACATATTACTTATTCAGTTTGGCCATAATGATGAAAAGGACGATGAAGAGAGGCATACGGACCCATACACCTCTTTTGTAGATAATCTGACGTTTTTCTGTAAAACGGCTTCAGATGCAGGTGCACTTCCTGTGCTGTGTACACCCGTCAGCAGAAGAATTTGGGCTGGTGATACAAGCCTTCTTTATACCCATGGCGAATACGCGGGTGCTGTACGAACACTTGCAACGATTCTTCATGTTCCCATGATTGACCTCGAAATGGAAACACGCACTTTGTATCTGTCCATGGGGAAAGAAGCATGCGCTGAACTCTTTGTTGTGCTTGCGCCAGGTGTGCATCCCGACTTTCCCGATGGCCATGATGATTTGACACATTTCAATGAAAAAGGTGCGAAAACGATTGCTCAACTGGTTGCCAGTTCCATGCGTAATGATTCGAGGACAGCGTCTTTTATAAAATCATAACTTAAAAAGAGCTCCGGAAGGAGCTCTTTAAGATTAATGAATTTGGAAATCGTAATGGAAACCGGCTTCACTGCGAATCTCCGGGTGGCCGTTTTTCATGACAACCTGGATTTTGTCTGCAATCGTTCCATCTGTTGCAGCGATGCGGATCATCCGTTCATCACCATCTGCCATCTGATACAGGTGCAAAGTACAGTTTGTATAGTCATAATCAGGCTTGTCATCTGTATTTCCAAGGGGCAGAATGGTTCCTTCTCTGACGAACAGTGGGAGAGAAAGAAAATCATAGATTTCTGTAATCCACTTTCCGCCTGTGAGAATTCTTCCGTCGAGCAGGTGTGTCCACTGTCCTTCAGGAAGATAATATGTGACCTTGCAGTCCTTGCGGAAGACGGGTGCAACGAGGAGATTATCTCCCAGCATATATTGCCGGTCGAGTGTATCACAGGCTGGATCCTCAGGGAATTCAAGCATCATAGGACGCATCATGGGTGTTCCGCATTCGTGTGCCTGGAGCGCGGCCTCATATAAATAGGGCATCAGCTGGTTTTTGAGGCGGCTGAATCGGCGAACAACATCGACGCTCTCTTCATCAAAGAGCCATGGTACACGATAGCTGGAGGACCCATGAAGCCTGCTATGTGAAGAGAGAAGGCCAAACTGGACCCATCGCTTGTAGACATCGGCAGGTGCAGTTGATTCAAAACCAGAAATATCGTGACTCCAGAATCCAAAGCCTGAATGACTCATGGAAAGGCCTGCACGCAGTGTTTCAGCCATGGAAACATAGGATGATGAATTATCACCACCCCAATGCACAGGAAACTGCTGGCTTCCGGCTGTTCCTGAGCGTGCAAACAGTATTGCCTCACCTTCACCCCGTTCTTCTTTGAGAAGATCAAAAATCATCTTGTTATAGAGGAACGTGTAGAAATTATGCATATGAAGGGCATCGGAACCATCATAATACCGAATCTGACGAACAGGAATGCGTTCACCAAAATCAGTTTTTATGCAATCAATCCCCATCCGCAAAATTGTCCGCAGTTTATCACAGTACCATTTTCGGGCCTCGGGGTTGGTGACATCCAGGATTCCCATCCCGGCCTGCCACAAATCGGTCTGCCATACGCTACCATCTTCTGTGCACAATAAATAGCCTTTTTCCATTCCTTCTTTGAACAGATAGGACTGCTGTCCGATATATGGGTTAATCCAGCAGCATAAATGAAGCCCCTTTTCGTGGTAGCGTTTAAGCATACCTTCGGGATCAGGAAAAGTATCAGGATCCCAAATAAAATCACACCAGTTGTATCCGCGCATCCAGTAACAGTCAAAATGAAAAACTGAAAGAGGAATACCACGCTCCTCCATTCCATTGATAAAGGAAGAAGTTGTTGCTTCATCGTAGTTGGTGGTAAAGGAGGTCGAGAGCCAAAGACCAAAACTCCATGCCGGAAGAAGAGGAGGGCGACCGGTCAAAGCGGTATACAGGTTGAGCGTGTCTTTTGGATTCCCTCCGTAGATCACATGGTAAACCAGTTTTTCACCTTCCGTCGAAAACTGCACACGTTCAACTTTTTCACTTGCGACTTCAAACCGAACGTCCCCTGTATCTTCAACAAATACACCATATCCTCGGTTCGTCATATAAAATGGTATATTCTTATATGCAAGTTCAGAAGCAGTTCCGCCGTCAGCATTCCACATATCAACGCTCTGACCGTTTTTTACATAAGCTGTAAAATGCTCGCCAAGGCCGTACACATATTCTCCAACATCCAGCATTAAGGAATCGGACATATAACTTTTTCCAGTATCACGGTCGAGTGCACGCTGCATGCCGTGATAACCGGAAGATGTGAGGATTTCTCCTTTTTCATTAAGAAACTCTACACACCAACCAGAAGAAGCTTTTGCGATACGTGCAGTCAGCTTACCGGAAGTAAAAGTGAGTGAATCCTCATCCTCAGTGATAATCGGGCTTGTTTCTTCTTTGTAGATTTGAAAATGGGGGGCATGGTCAACCCGACCTGCAAAATGTGTGATTTCCAGTCTGATGATGTTTGCACGAGGAGCCGTCATTTCCACATCAATGGTTCCTCCTGCAAGCAGGTCACCACGATTGTGTACCGGAACGCCAGAAGCAAGTACATGCAGACTGTTCGCAGATTTATATGCTCTTGCATATTCTACAGCACTTGTCATCGTAAAATTGGGTCGTGTCAACCAGTAACCGAGAGTAAATTTCATAATGATGCGTGGCGGCGCCACATCCTCCTTGTTCATTGTTAAGTGAATTGTAGCGCTATAAAACCTTCTCGTCAAATAGTGCATTCATACGATCTTGTTGTGTCAAAAGGATGTTTTTCCTTAGGAATAGTGACACAGCTGGAAATATGCAAGGCAAAAAAGTGTAAGGAGGTTGCTTCTTTTCTGTTTTTATTCAGAAATATTGAAAGGATATTTTGCAACCTGTTTTCCATTTTGGACTATTATATGATACAATCTTTCTCGCATACAGTCTGCACACTGGTATGGAGGATATGCCCCATCTGTGAGAAAATGAAACTCCCTCGGTTGGAAATACATTTTGTCGTTTGGGCACAAAAAAGAGGACGAACGGTAAAGGAGACTGTTCCTCTACGATCGCTTTGCTCTTCTTGTTGCTTTGAATCAATGGATAAGGAGATAGCCAATGATGTTTCGAAAGTTCATTTGCGTGATTTCTTGTGTTTTGATGCTGTCCTCTTCTGCATCTGCTGAAATCATTCCCATTCCATGGGAACAAGAAGTCATGAATGAGGTCAATGAATCATTTTACATTTCAGAAAGAGAATATGAGGATCCATCGCTTCATGTAACAATTGAAGAAGGCATATATAATAACACCTCTTATCTTGTCGCAAGAGTTAAGATTGCTGATCCGACGCAAATCAGAGCCTATGTGACAGAAAACCGTAATCTGAACAAGTATCCAAAGAAATACGGGACCGAACTTGCTGAATATGTGAATGCGGTATTTGCAATTTCTGGCGATATCATGAACCTTGATAAAAGCAAGGCGGGCAGCAAGGCAGGAAAACATATAACAAGGCATTATGAAACTTGGCTGACGAATGCGAAACCAAACAAAAAAGGCGAAGGGATTCTTGACATACTGATTATTGATTCAGACGGCAATATGACGATTATTCCGAAATGTACGGAAGATGACATCAATAACCTGGATGTTTCCATTGTGTCTACATACTCATTTGGTCCAGGGCTTGTCATAGATTCAAAGCAGGTTACGGATTATAGCAAATATGGCATGAATTATGGTGCGAGAAAACGTGCTCAGCGCATCTGCATCGGTCAGACGGGGCCATTGGAGTATATCGCTGTGTATTCTGCAGGCCCTGATCAGAAAACATCGGAAGGAAAAAAGTGCAAAGGGCTGACCATCAGCGAATTTGCGGATCTTGTTTATGCACAAGGGGATGTCATTAACGCATATAATCTCGATGGCGGGACAAGCACCTGGATGGTTTTCAGAAATGAGCGTCTGAATGTCTTTGGGGACAGAAAGAAGAATGCAATTGCAGATATTATATATTTCGCAAGCGCATGGGTAGAGGATAAAGACGAATAAAAAAAATCAGCGGGAAACCGCTGATTTTTCATTTCCAGAGTCCACTGACAAACCACATAAGGCCTGCCCAAGTGTACAGAGAATAGAAGACGCCGTGTTCATCACGACCTTTTCGGAGAATTTCCATGGCCTGGGCATGGTTGACCAGCCGGAAGCCATCGAATAATTCAGAACCCAACGCACCATCCTGGTTCAGATCCGGCATCTGATCTCTGCGAATAATCGCACACACCAGCGCATTACTTTCATCGGTCATTCCTGGCGTGCTGAAAACCAGAGGATTCACCAGTGACAAGGAGTCTGTGGAGAGAATTTCGATATTGGTTTCTTCAAAGATTTCACGAGATGCGGCTTTTAAAGCTGCATCCTGAGAATGAACATCATCAGGGTCGATGAGTCCTGCTGGAACGGAAAGGAGAAATTGTCCGGCAGGATAACGATATTCCCAGGACAGCAAAAGCAAGGGTTCCCGTCCGGTGATCTGAAGAATTACAAAACAGCTGACAGCATCCGGAAGCATCTTTTTGAATTCTTCCGGATCTTTCAGGCAGGGAAGGGCTTCTTGACTGCGTCTGGAAGCATTATAGTAATGCTTTCCTGGTGCGTACTCTAAATCATAGACTTTAATAAACTTTGTATCCAGAAGTGTTTTTATATTTTCCGAAGTCATGCTTATTGATCTCCCTCCAAGAGAAAAAGGCCTGCATAGCAGCAGGCCTTTGTAGTTTCGATCAGCGCTTGACACGTGCGCCGGCGCCGCCCATAAGAGCTTCAACTTCTTTGACATTCGCCATAGTCGTGTCACCAGGCGTTGTCATAGCGAGAGCTCCATGTGCAGTACCATAATTGACAGCCTTCTCAGGGTCACCAGTTGTCATAAGTCCGTACACAAGACCAGATGCAAAGGAGTCGCCGCCACCAACGCGGTCAAGAATATCGAGATCCTTATATTCCTTTGCCTGATAGATTTCACCGTCAGCCCAGCAAAGTGCACTCCAGTCATTTTTGCTGGCAGTTTTTACCGTACGGAGGGTAGTGGCAACAACTTTGAAGTTCGGATAGGTTTTTGCTGCCTCATTGATCATTTTCTTATAACCTTCAATATTCAAGGTCTTCAGGTTTTCATCATTGCCCTCGATCTTGAATCCGAGACATGCAGTGAAGTCTTCTTCATTGCCGATCATGACATCAACATATTTGGCAATTTCGCGATTGACTTCCTGTGCCTTTTCCTGACCGCCGATAGCACTCCACATGGAAGGACGGTAGTTCAGGTCATAAGAGACAACCGTACCATACTTTTTCGCGGTCTTAATGGCTTCAATGACGGTCTCGCAGCTCTGTTCGGAAAGGGCGGCATAGATGCCACCGGTATGGAACCAGCGAACGCCGTCTTCACCAAAGAGCTTCTCAAAGTTCAAGTCTTCAGGGGTCGCCTTGGAGATGGCAGTATTTGCACGGTCAGAACATCCGACAGCACCGCGGATACCAAATCCACGCTCCGTGAAATTCAGACCATTGCGGCAAAGACGGCCAATTCCATCTGTCTTCATCCATTTGATATAAGAAGTATCAACACCGCCCTGAAGAATGAAGTCCTCCATGAGACGACCTACTTCATTGTCAGCGAAGGCAGTAAGGACAACTGTGCGCATACCGAAGCAACGGCGCAGACCACGAATTACGTTGTATTCACCGCCGCCTTCCCAGGCTTGAAATTGACGGGCAGTACGGATCCGGCCTTCACCGGGATCCAAGCGGAGCATGACTTCGCCAAGTGAAGCAGCATCATAGCGGCATTCCTGAGCAGATTTTAATTTCAGATCCATAGAAAAGCATCTCCTTTTTAATATAGAATATTGCGAAGATTAGCCGCGGATATCTTTAACAATCTGCGCAGCTTCACGGACAAGCTCCGTGATCTTGGCGAAATCACCGCTCTTCACGAGATCCTTGGTGACCATCCAACTTCCACCGCACGCAAGGATGCGATTATAGGCAAGATAATCCTTCACATTGTTTGCATTGATACCACCGGTCGGCATGAACTTGACTGTGGTGTAAGGAGCTGCAATGGCTTTGATGAATTTCAGGCCGCCAGAAGGTTCTGCAGGGAAGAATTTGACTGCATCAAGTCCAAATTCAAGGGCACATTCAATATCACTGGGTGTGCAGGTGCCTGGACATACTGGAATGCCACGGTTGAGGCAGTATTCAACAATCTTAGGATTCAGACCGGGACTGACAATAAACTTGGAACCTGCATCCCAAGCGCGGTTTACCTGGTCAATGGTCAGAACAGTACCAGCACCGACGATCATATCCGGAAATTTCTTTGCCATGATTCTGATACTTTCTTCAGCAGCTGCTGTGCGGAAAGTAACTTCGGCGCACGGAAGACCGCCTTCCATAAGAGCATTTCCAAGAGCCTCTGCATCTTTCGCATCATCAAGGACAACGACGGGAACGATGCCAATGCTTCCAAGCTTTTCGAATACCTGATCCATAGTATGATCCTCCTTTAGAATCGCTATCTGCAACCGTCTTGCAGCGTACTGGCTTACATGAAGAATACTAGCAGAAATTGAAAGTAACTTCAAGGTGCTAAGACAAAAAAAGGATTCGTCCAGAATGGGCAATATATACATGGTATAGGAATAGCCATCGGAAAAGAACAGAGATGTATCCTTGACATCATGGAAGATTCTTTCATAATACAAAGGAAATCTGTTTTACAGTAACCTCTCGGAATGTCGCAAAGGCGGTGAATGTTCTGTTTATTCGCAACATAAGAATAGATTGGGAAACAATTCCGAAGGGTTCTTATCTCCGAACGATCCCTTCACTGTATGGAATTGAATCCCTCCATTTTACGCACCCTGTGACGTTCTTTTCGGGAGAGAATGGGACAGGTAAATCCACGCTCCTCGAAGCAATTGCCCTTGCATCCGGCTTTAATGGAGAAGGTGGTACAAGGAATTATCATTTCAGTTCATATGATGATGTATCAGAATTGTGGCATTCGCTGAAATTGATAAAAAGCGTTCAGAAGATGCACGGCGGGTACTTTTTTCGGGCAGAAAGCTTTTTTAATGTGGCCAGTGTAACGACGATGAAATACAATGATGGGACCATGCCGGATTATCATGCGGAATCACACGGGGAAAGTTTCCTGCATTTTCTCCAAAATGCTGGGCAAAATGGATTATATATCATGGATGAACCAGAAGCTGCACTTTCTCCTCAGCGTCAGCTGTCCTTAATGATGTACATTCATGAGATGGCAAACAAGGGATCTCAGTTCATCATAGCTACCCATTCACCGATCCTTCTGGGAACTCCGGGTGCACAGATACTGGCATTTGATCATCATGGCATTCATCCCAGCGAATGGGAAGATACAGAAAGTTATCGAATTACAAAACTGTTTCTTGAAGATAGAAGCATGCTGCTTGAGAAAATGTTCTCCATTGACCAGCGTTAAGCATATAGCATAGCTGGAAAGCGTGGTGCAGATCAATCGAGAAAGCAGGAGGATTTTTTATGACAGATAGGCAATTGCTGGCAAATATGCAAGGTCTTTTGGACCATCCAGAGCATCCGCTTTTATCTGCATCGGTCGGAATAATCCGAAATGGCGAAGTGATTTTTGCCCATACTGTTGGGACCCGATATATTGATCCCGTGACATATAAAATCATCCCGGCTGATGAGGAAACGAAATACCGCATGGCATCGATTTCCAAGCTTCTTACTGCTACAGGAATATGGCAGCTCATCGAGAAGAGAATGATTTCCCCGGAAACGGACGCAGGGGATGTATTAGGATTTCCTCTCAGAAACCCGAATTATCCTAATGTTCCGATAACGATTGGGATGCTTCTTTCCCATACATCCTCGATTCGGGAAGGAAGCGATGATGTCATCTGCACCTATCATATTCCATTTCCCCATCACGTCCGTGAGTTCTTTCAGAAAGGCTCTGCATGCTATTATCCAGGCTGCTGGGCAGGACCGGAGGAAGAGCCAGGGAAGTTCTTTTCATACTGCAATTTCAATTATGGTTTGCTGGGGACCGTTATCGAACGTGTTAGTGGAGAGCGATTTGACACATATATGAAAAAACATATATTCGAACCTTTGGGAGTTGATTGTGGTTTTTTTGTTCCTACCATGTTAGAAAGTGCGCGTCAGAGAATTGGCACACTGTATCGCAAACTGGATACCCTCGGGCGGTATGATCCGAGAAATGGATTATGGCGTGTTCAATATGATGATTATTCTGAAGGCTTTCCTAGTGATTTCAATCATTATTCCATAGGCACGAATGCTACACTTTTTTCTCCACAAGGGGGACTTCGTGCTTCAGTAAAAGATATGATGTGCCTGATGAGGGCCTGGATGGGACAGGAATCATTCCGTCTGCTTTCGGATGAAACAATACAGAGGATGGCCGCACCTGTTTGGACATATGACCGGAATCTGCACAATGGTGACTGCAGCATGGATCAATGCTATGCGAGAGGACCGCAGGTGTTTCTGAACAGAAAGGGACTGGACTGTCTTGCTGAACATGTGCAGCTTCCTTTCATAGGGCATGGCGCAGGAGCATATGGTCTGTTAGGGACGTTAGGTATGGATATAAAAAAGAAAAATGGAATCATGGTCGCTGTTACTGGAACAGGAGGCCATTATCCCGGAGTATATTCGCGGAATAATCGCTGGGAGGAGATCCTGCTTACAGCGGCAGCTGAGTATGCTTCTTTTGATTATCATGCAGGTTGACATTTTCCTTTATTATGTTTGGAATGTACGAAATCCGTTGTGAGAAATATTCTATATTGACAAATCAACAGTACATGGATAGAATATCCATATTCCAAACCAGATGAATCAAGTTTTTAGGAGATCATTTGTTTTGTTCTTTTATGATACCATTTCAGCTGGGTGGCTTTGGTAATACCTCAGCAAGCTGATTTTGAGCAGTTCCAGTGAGCCGGAGCTGCTCTTTTTTTGCATCTTACTTTATATTATTCTTGAAAGCGGGGTTCTATTTTTGACCAATGCATCATTTTTTTCTGGTCGACGGTCCTGGCTTTGATTACAGACAAATCATATATCTAGTTATGACTTAGGTAAGCCTCAAAAACAAAAGAATGGAAAAAGACATATGAGGCATGGTCTCATATGTCTTTCTAATGAATGGAATAATGGATTATATCATGGACAGGGAAGCCGGTCGGCTGTTTCAGCAAGCATGCCCAGATCCCAGAGCATGCTGCTCGTCAGATATTTGTCCCGGATTTCACGGCTTCCTTTGAGAGCGTGGATAGTGTCCTGCGCGGTTAGATTCAGATCTTTTGGGGTCAATGGCATACCACAGGATTCCATCAGATGAAACACTGATTCACGAGAGGGGAGTTCTTCACGAATGATTTGTCGGATTTCAGACCAATGGTCGACAAGACGCTGAAGATGCTTCTTCTGGGTTTCAGGTTTGTTTTTGCCAACTTTTTTCTCGATTTCCAGGATCGAAGGAGTAATCGGTCCAAAGATTTCCCACATGGTTTTTTCCCACGCTTCCTGTGAATAATGCTCCATGGCATTTGTGGCTTTTGCAATATCGATGGAATCCATATTGAGCATGTGCTCATAAATCCAGAGTGTCAGGAGCGTTCCGACACCAACCTGGATTCCATGCAGGTCGCTGGGCTGTCCTTTCTGCAGAGCCTGCATTTCCCATATATGACTGAAATAATGCTCCAGACCACTTGCGGGACGGCTGATCTCCGCAAAAGCCATAGATATCCCGCTGATGACAAGACCTTCAATGACCGCTTTCAGTGCTTCTGGTTCTCTTTTCATGAGTCCATCTGCTTGCTCTACGATATGTTTGAGGCAAGTGCGGACCATCCCGGCTATTTCTTCACAATAAGGATCATCATAGATGATATGACTGATTCTCCATTCACAGATGGATACATATTTTGCAAGCATATCACCGAGCCCCGCCTGCAGCATAATATCCGGAGCAGAAGCCAGTATGTCGGTATCGGCAATAATAGCTTCAGGACATGCATTATACAGACTTACTTTGATGTGGTTCTGAATCATGGAAGCGGAGTTGGAGCAATAACCATCCATGGATGGTGCGGTGCAAACAACCATACTGGTTAAATGGCATGCATGAGCCATGACTTTGCAGCAGTCATTGATTACACCGCTGCCAACAGCAAGAATAACATCACAGCTTGGATCCATGGCCATTGCAAGCGCACCCATTGCATATTCATCAGGTTCCATTTTACCTTTGACTGAAGGAAATACAAAATCCGTATGCGGAATACCAGCTGCATCCAGAACCTGACGAACCTGATTTCCTGCTGCTTTTTCAGTATTGGCGTCCATGACGACCATCGGGTGCTTTCGTCCCCGGCTATGCAGCGCATCAGGCAGTGTATGTATAACGCCGGAGCCGGCACGGAAATATCGCAGCTGGCATTTGTGCACTTTGCCACAACTGCATGGAATCCCCTGTTCGCATGTTAATTCTTCCAATGTCATTTCTGAAAGATGCTTCTTCATCATTGTTTATCCTTCCTTATCTTCATAGACTTGACTTCCGGTTCGATAAACATCTTTTAATGCCGGATACAGTTGATCATATATTGTGTAGGATTTTCGGTAAAGCAAGATATGTTTCTCGTTAGGCTGATATTCTTCCTCAATCTTCAATCGTGAAACTGCATCGTTTGCTGATTTGAAGAACCCAACTCCAAGACCAGCGATCAATGCTGCGCCATATGCACCGCCTTCGGAGGCAGCGGATACTGTCTTGACAGGCATTTCAAATATTCCCGATATCATTTGCAGAAAGAGTGTACTTGATGCGCCGCCGCCTGAAGCAACGGCTGAGGTAACGCATGTGAACGAACGGTAAATATCAACAATCTGACGCAGAGAGAAGACGATTCCTTCCATCACTGCACGTATGATATCTGACTGTGTAGTATTCAGACTCAGTCCATAAAGAACTCCTCTAGCATCTGGGTCAGGATAAGGACAGCGTTCCCCGGAAAGATAAGGAGCAAAAACGATCCCACCTGCACCAGGTGGAGACTGAGAAGCCAGAGCGCTCATTAAATCATAACTGTTTTTCCCTTTGGATTCAGCTTCATGGAGAATATCTTTTGCAAGCTGGTCACGAAACCAACGAAGAGCACCTCCCGCAGTCTGGGTTGCTCCAAAACTCATATACGAATCGGGTGTGACACCGCAGAACATCTGAAGCTTTCCTCCCGGATTGATCGTGTAATGATCGAATCCCATGGAAACATTGCCAGCTGTCCCGATCACAGCCCCTACAGTTCCTTCATGAATCAGACCGGAACCAAAAGATTGAACGACTGCATCACCACCCCCTGCGAAACATGGAGTTCCTGCAGGCAACCCGGTTGCAAGAGCAGCCTCAGGTGTAATACAGCCGGCAGAATCTGTAGACTCCATCGTTTCAGGAAAAATGGAATGCGGGAGTTGAAGTCGGTCAATCAATTCCCAACACCAGCAGCGGTGAAAAGTATCAAAAAGACCGGTTCCTGATGCTTCTGAAACATCCATGCAGATATTTCCTGTGAGGCGATAACGGAGATAGTCCTTTGGGCATAGGAAAACCCTCATGGCTTGGAAACAATCCGGCTCATTTTGCTTGAGCCAAAGGATTTTTCCGCCAGTGTATCCAGTCAGCATGACATTATTGGTCATGCTGACCAGCTTATCCCTTCCGCCAGCAGCAAGTTGAACCTGTATACATTGCTTCTGTGTTCGCTGGTCACACCAGAGAATTGATCTACGCAGAACATTACCCGAAGCGTTGAGCGGCACCAGACCATGCATCTGTCCGGAGAAGGAGATTCCTGCGATTTGTTCATGCATGACGGATATTGACTGGACGACATCACGGATACTGGAAAATGAGGCTTTA
This sequence comes from uncultured Eubacteriales bacterium, assembly GCA_900321295.1. Classification (GTDB taxonomy): domain Bacteria; phylum Bacillota; class Clostridia; order Christensenellales; family Aristaeellaceae; genus UBA2943. The sequence goes on along the minus strand of ONVN01000326.1, from coordinate 7,198 downwards.
ATCCACCATTCAGGGTCCTGCTCAGCCCAGCCGGGGCGAGGGGTTTCAAGGGGATAACCATGAACTGACTGGGCAAGTACTTGTCCGGAAGAGTTGACTGCAACACATTTTGCACCTGAGGTGCCTATATCTATGCCCATTAAGACCATAAACCATGCCTCCCGATCGGAGTGAAAACTGTCTGATGCATATATCGGAAACGGTTCGCAACAAGAGTATACGTCCTTCGAACCTATTTGAAAATGATTATAGACAAAGGAAGGCTCGAAGTCTATAGTGCTGCAGTGGATATTTCTGCACCACATAGGTACATTCTGAAGACTGTTCATGGTTATAATATACATGAGAAAAACACAAAAAGAAGAACCTATTGACTTGGCCTGTGTTATACTTCTATCAAAGCATATCAACAGGGGCTGATGATGTGATGGCTGATTCAATAGGAAAATATGGTCTTACAAATACTCGTGATCTTGGAGAAACAGTACGCGCGGAAAGAAATCATATAATCCAGGGAAAACTGTATCGCAGCGCGGAGTTGTGTCATGCATCACCGGAAGGAATTGAGTGGATTCGGAATCATGTTTCTCGGATCATTGACTTAAGAACATATCGTGAAATCAAGGAAAAGCCGGACCCCTGGATTAAAGGAGTTGAATATGTACATCTACCGATTATGGAGAACCTGACACCGGGAGTCACGCACGACGATGCTTCTTATGCGAGAGAATTCATAAATATCGTCAGCGATCCGGACCAAGCAAGAGAATATATGCTGCAGGTTTACAGAAATATGATTCTGAATGAATACGCAAGGAAGCAGTACCGGAAGGTAATTGATCTTCTGATGGAAGAAAGACCGCTTGGTACGCTGTGGCACTGTACAGCTGGGAAGGATCGTGCAGGTTTTGCTGCCGTGCTGGTAGAGGAACTCCTTGATGTTCCGCGGGATGAGATATTTGCAGACTACATGAGAACCAATTTATGCAGGGAATCTGAAACAGAATCCATGATACAATTTTTTCGGGCACGGTTCTCCTCAGGTGTAGACGCTGAAAAAGGCATGCGGATGCTGTTTGATGCAGACCCGGCCTATTTCTCGGCCTGGTATCTTGCTGCAACTGAAGCATTTGGTGGAATGGATTCTTATATCTGTAATGGACTCGGAATTACAGGAAGGCAAAAGGAAGAATTTCAGCGTTTGTATCTTAGAACAGCAGAATCATGATCAGAGGAGGCAGGCATCTATGAAAACCTTGGGATATTATAACGGAAGATATGATGAAATCGATCGTATGATGATTCCTATGAATGACCGTGTGTGTTTCTTTGGTGATGGTGTATATGACGCGCAGCCGTGCAGAAACCATAAAATTTTTGCGTTGGATGAGCATATAGATCGTTTTTTCCGAAGTGCTGCGGCACTGGAAATCAGCATTCCTGTTTCGAAAGAGGAACTGAAACAGCTTCTGATTGATCTTGTGGCGAAAATGGACAGTTCGGATTTGTTTATTTATTATCAGGCTACACGTGGCACAGCACCGAGGGAACATGTTTTTCCAGAGGTTGCTGCAAATCTTTGGGTGACCATAAAGCCGATGACGTTCGGTGATGGCAGGAAACCAATACAGATGATTACACTTGAAGATACACGCTATTTCCATTGCAATATCAAAACGTTGAACTTGATCCCGTCCGTTATGGCAGCTGAAAAAGCAAAGCGTGCGGGCTGTGAAGAAGCAGTTCTATACCGACCGGGCGGGCGTGTAACTGAATGTGCACACAGCAATGTCTCCATCATCAAGGACGGGGTTCTTGTTACAGCACCGGCAGATGAACTCATTCTTCCGGGGATTGCAAGGGCCCATCTTCTTTCAGCATGCCGGTGTCTTGGCATTGAGACCCAGGAAAAGCCGTATTTGCTCAGTGATTTGTTTGATGCAGATGAAGTGATTGTTACGAGCAGTACAAAGCTATGCAGACGGGGAGATATCGTCGATGGAAAACCAGTTGGAGGCAGACGTGGTGATTTGTATGAAAAGATACGGGAAAGCATTATTCAGGAATTTCTTGCGGAAACAGAGTAAAAAAAGGCTGTAGAGTGGATTGACCATTCTACAGTCCCTTTTATTCTTGATTCTGAAAACACTAAGTGTCAGTTTTCATACCAGTTGTCAAAAATCTCAAGTTTTGTCTTGTCCCGCAGAAAAACAGGAATGATATCGAGCGGTGCCTCAGCCTGAACCGTTTGGCCGCCGTTAAAGATACGGCCGGTGTATGCTTCCGTCCAATCATGTCCTGCAGGAAGATAAACATGACGATGAAGGACACTTTCTTCCAGAACAGGTGCTACAAGCAGATCAGGCCCGAACATATAGGCATCTGTTACTGACCAGCATTTCTGGTCTTCAGGAAAATCAAAGAAAAGAGGACGTATGACAGGTGAACCAGTTCCGTGGGACTGCTCCATGACTTGACGTATATATGGGCGTAAACGTTCACGAAGGAACAGATATTTGCGCATGATACTATAGGCGGGTTCCCCGAAAGACCAGATTTCATTGTCTTGTCCGCTGGAAAGCTGTTCAACACCATCTATATAATCCACTTCAAGATCAAACCATGGCTGACGTTCGCCATGCATACGGAAAACCGGCAAAAAGGCACCCCACGCAAACCAGCGAAGCAGCAATTCCCGGAAAGCAGGATCTTTTCCATAACCGCACAGGAAGCCACCGATATCACATGTCCACCATGGGATGCCTGCAATTCCCATGGACAAGCCTGCCTGCAACTGTTCTCTCATGGAACGGAAAGAAGAATGAATATCGCCGGACCAAGTTAATGCTGCATATTTCTGACTTCCTGCCCATGCACAGCGGATGAGGGAAAGAATATCTTCCTGTCCGGATGCTTTCTGACCATCATAAAAACCTTTTGCATAACCAAGCGGATAAAGATTCGTCACCTGCAAAGCGGGTCCGGCGTGATATCGATAGTTATCAAAATCATATGGTCCAAATTCTGGCTCCGCTTCATCGAGCCAGTAATTCTGAATGCCAAGGGATCCATAATAGGAATTGCACTGATTCCATAGGTAATGCTGAGCTTCCGGATTGGTCGCATCATACAGATGGACAGCCCCCATCCAAGTGCCAGTATTGCTGATTCCGCGTTCAGAACGCACAAGATAACCATTTTCTGACATTTCTGCAAAATGAACGGATTTTTCATCGACTGTTGGCCAAACAGATACGACCGTCCGGATCCCCATCTCTTTAAGCTCTTTGACCATGGCCGCTGGGTCCGGAAAACATTTAGGGTCAAAACGATAATCTCCCTGACGTGTCCAGTGGAAGAAATCAATGACAAGAACATCCAAAGGAAGACCGCGACGTTTGTGCTCATGGGCTACCTGAAGTACTTCATCCTGCGTACGGTAACGAAGCTTGCACTGCCAGTATCCCAATCCGTATTCTGGCATCATCGGTGTGCGGCCTGTCATGAGTGTGTACTGGAAAAGAATATCGGAAGGAGTGGTGGCACAGGTAATGAAATAATCCAGTTTTCTTGTAGATTCTGCATACCATTCTGTACGGTTGGTTCCGAAGGTCACTTTTCCAACGGCTGGATTGTTCCAGAGAAAGCCATATCCTCGGCTGGAAATATAGAATGGGACGGATGACTGACTGTTTCTGTGCGCGAGTTCCAGAATCGTTCCTTTTTTGTTCAGAGGAGCATCCTGATATTGTCCCATGCCAAATATTTGTTCATCTTCGAAGGCCTCAAACCGTGCAGTTAAATGCCACGCATCCGTTCCTGGAATTGACTTTAATTCACGTCCGTCAAGCCGGAGGGGGACTGTATAACGGTTCAGACGGTCTCGGGTACGCCAGAATTCCTGTGTCAGCAATTGACCATCCGAGTTATAGAAAGAAATCCACCCTTCAGGTGATACAACAGCATGAATCTTCCCGTTTCTTATATGTCCTTCCTGTCCGGTATGGTGCTTTGAAGCGTCTGGAGAGTCAAGATACCAAGGATCCGTTGTATCCACATTGAGGATTTGGATTGAGAAGGATGTATCAGGAACAGGTTCGTTAAGAGCCCAGTCATGCTCATCCATCCGCGCTTCGCAGGTTGCGCGGATACGAAGACTGTTGGGACCCCATGGATCAATCCAGACGGTCATCGGGTGACGACGTATGATGAGACGATTTCCATCCTGAAGAATATGCATATCCATTGCTCCTTATGATGAGTGTTGAAGTGTCGCAATTATATCGAAATGGCCAAGAAAAGCAAGGATGACATTTCAGACAAGGAAACGATGTTTTTGCAGCAAACCTATTTCAATTACAGTGAAAACAGCTTATGATTCAATCATAGTCCACGCCCAGACAAGGACGCCTGGATGGAAGGACTGAATAGATGGAGGATGAATATGAAAATATCAATTCGACGTGGTTTGATTCTTTTGGTGGCAGTTCTGGTACTGGCTGTTGTGGTATATACAACTTGTACAGCGGTTGTACCAACTGGTTACACAGGGATTCTCACAACATTCGGACGTGTAGAAGACTATACAATGGATGCAGGACTTCATATGAAAAACCCTTTCCAAGCTGTCGTTCTAATGGATAACCGTGAGCAGAAAACGGCATTTACCACAGAAGCATTTTCATCAGACATTCAGCAAGTCGAAATCGTTGGCTCAGTAAACTTTGCAATCAACAAATCCACTGCGATGACGCTCTACAAAGAAGTTGGCACGAACTATTTCTCCACCTTGGTCATGCCCAGACTGCTTGAAAACACCAAAGCGACCTTTTCCAAATTTACTGCTGAGAATCTGGTTGCAGAACGTGAAAATCTTTCGATCACGATTCGGTCAAAAATGATGGGTGAAATGGAAAAATATGGAATCAATATTATCTCTGTATCCATTGAGAATATTGATTTTACCGATTCTTTTACGGATGCTGTCGAGTCAAAACAGGTTGCAGCACAGAAGAAACTGCAAGCTGAAATTGAACAGGAACAGGCTACAATGGAAACCAAGCAGGCTGCCGAACGGCAAAGAATCACTGCTGAGGCTGAAGCGGCTGTGAAGAAAATCGAAGCCGATGCAGCTGCTTATGCGACGAAAGTGCAGTCAGAGGCTGAGGCCGAAGCGAACCGTCTTATTTCTGCCTCTCTTACGGACCATCTTATCTCGTGGGTGCAGGCGAAAGGCTGGGATGGAAAGCTTCCTACTTATATGAGCACAGGGGAAGGAATGACACTTCCGATTCTGAATCTGCAGGAAAAGACAAACCAACAAACTGAATAAACTGATTTGGACGGCTCCAGACATGGAGCCGTTTTTGATGCAGGATATTCCTGTGTTTTAGGACTTTCTGCAAGGTTTTTTGCGGTGGTAAAAGTGATTGCAGTGATATGGCATATCCTGATGCGGTCTACCACAACTCAAAACAAAAGGAAATCGTATGGTGCTAAATCTGACAAGGATTGGCGCATGCTTGAAAAAAGATACATATTCCACTGAATTTACAATAATAGGGCAGGAATGGGTTTTAATCATAACAAGAAAAAAGATACTGCGACAATTCTGTAATCGGAAGGGAGCAGAGTTTCGTGTGGAATGTCTGAAGAAATCACATCCATATGCCTGTGAGAACACTGCCCAAAAGCAAGATTGGCCTCCATGGATTCCGTGAAAGGAAAAAGCAGTGCAAGGAACGGAAAAAGTGGAAAAAATACATATTCATTGCAGAGACGATGCGCTTGTGTTTGGTGCCCATTGGGTTTGGATGCGGTTGATAAGGATATATAGGAAAATGCCGATTTATGTCGGTTTGCGAAATGTAGAAGAGGAAGAAGATATTGAGTTAAAAACATGCACCTGACAGTCTTTTTGATGGGAATTGTGCAATAAAATGTTTGACAAGTGCAGTAGGGAATGGGATAATAATATCAATAAAAACTGAAAGGTTGTGTGCTGTTTGGCGGGCAATAGACAGAAGCTGTTTAATAAAGCTGAATGGTCATGGATTTTTTATGACTGGGCGAATTCTATTTATGCAACGAATATTTCAGCTGCAATTTTTCCGATCCTTTATTCTCAAGTGGCTGGTTCCGGTACGACAGCAGATATCATGTACGGATACGCTGTTTCTTTGGCTAATCTGCTGGTTGCAATTCTTGCTCCATATTTGGGATCCATTGCTGACTTTAAAGGCATGAAAAAGAAGCTGTGGATGGTTTTTCTCATTCTTGGTGTTGCTTTTACGGCTGTTATGGGTGTTTTCGGAAGCTGGCAGTTGATGCTTCTGGGATTTGTGATCAGCCGTATCGGATTCAGCGGGGCAAATCTTTTCTATGACAGTTTCCTTACGGATGTTACAACTCCTGAACGTATGGATAAGGTCAGTACATGGGGCTTTGCAATGGGGTATATCGGGGGATCAACGATTCCGTTCCTCATTTCCATTGCCATAATGATTTTAATGAACATGAGTCAGCTCAGCATGCGGATTGCGGTGCTGATCGTTCCGGTTTGGTGGCTTGTATTCTCACTTCCCTTTATCCGGAATGTTCACCAGGTCGCATTTGTGGATAAGCCACGTAAGCAGCTTGGCAAGGAAGCATGGATCAATACCATTCAAACATTAAAACGGATTTTTAAGGATAAAGCTGTATTCTTTTTCCTCCTTGCTTATTTCTTCTATATTGATGGCGTGGATACCATTATCAGTATGTCGACCAAATATGGTGATACACTGGGACTTGGTTCGATCGGAATGATTCTGGCATTGCTCGTCACTCAGGTGGTTGCTATGCCATGCAGCATTCTGTTTGGCAACCTGTCGAAAAAGATTGGTGCATTAAGACTGATCACTTTTGCGGTGATTATGTATGGATTTATCACTGTGATTGGCTTTCTGATGGGTTTTTTGGTGGATTTCAGTGGATCCGTTGGTTTGACTCCGGAACGTGCAGTCGGGATCAGTCAGGTTTTATTCTGGGTACTTGCAACCCTTGTCGGAACCGTTCAGGGCGGCATTCAGGCCCTGAGCCGCAGCTACTATGGCAAACTGATTCCTCCGGAACGAAGTGGAGAATACTTTGGTTTTATGGATATATTTGGTAAGTTTGCCTGTGTCATTGGTCCTGCGCTCTATGAAGTATTCTATAG
>ONVN01000330.1 GCA_900321295.1 uncultured Eubacteriales bacterium | reverse complement strand
GGCCGCCCAGGTCGCGCTGGGATCCCTCAAACTTGAAGGTCATGGGAATTTCATCGTTCGGATCGCCATTGCCGTTTGCGTCCTGCTCCTTGAAAGCCGTCAGCACGTTTTCAAGGTCGACCAGCGTGACGGGCTTTTCCAGCCCGAGGCGCTCGAGCCAGGTCATGTTGATCATGATGTTGGAAGCAATCGTGCCGTCCTCACCTTCGTTGACATAGGGCGTGGAATAAATGTTGCCGTCAGGTGCAGTGCACATCTTCTTGATGTCAGGCCTGCGCTCAAAGAGTGCTTTCAGGTTCGGTGCGTTCTCCTCAATCAGGTCATTGAGAGGAAGCAGGACGCCCTGGGAACCATAGTTGACCAAGTCGGAAGCGCTCAGGGAGAACTTGCCGAAGAAGCCTTCGGGAAGATCCGTGTTTGCACTGAGAATGAGATTCTTCTTCTCATCATACTCAGCCTGCTGGATCTGATCCCAGTCGATGTGAATGTTGGTCAGTTCTTCCACACGCTTGAAAAGCTCCATCTCATTTGCATCGCTGTGGAGCGGACGGATGCGGATGATCAGCTTGAAGGTATCGCCTTCAGCTGAAAGCGGGTACTCGGTTGCAGAGGCTGTGAGAAGACTGCACAGCATTGCGACAGTGAGCAGTAGACAGATCAGGGTTTTTTTCATGAGTCTTTCCTCCTTATAACATATGATTACGGGATCTCTTTCCCGCAGAATCCGATGGTTGTGTCAGCCCTTGACAGCGCCGATCATGACGCCCTGGATAAAGAAGCGCTGCAGGAAGGGGTACAGGATAAGCAGGGGCAGGGAGGAGGCGATGATGATGCCGTACTTGATGAGATCACCCAGGCGCTGCTGGAGTGCCAGTGTGGAGGCATCCTCAACCATATCCCCCAGGGAGTTTTCAAAAAGGATGTTCCGAAGCACCAGCTGCAGAGGATATTTCTCTGCTGATTTCAGATAAATCAGGGCATTGAAGTAGCTGTTCCAGTGATTGACCGCGTAAAAGAGGATCATGACGGCAATGATTGATTTGCTCAGCGGGAGCACAACGCGCAGGAAGAACTGCGTATTGCCGGCCCCGTCAAGCGTCGCCGCTTCCAGGAGTTCATCAGGGATGGTCTCCTGGAAAAAGGTGCGTGCAACAATCAGGTTCCATGCGCTGACCGCTGCGGGCAGGATCAACGCCCACATGGTGTTGTACAGATTGAGTGAAATCACCAGAAGATAGGTAGGAATGAGACCGCCTGAAAAGATCATGGTGAAGGTCACGCCCATCATGAGGATGTTCCGGCCGATCAGATCTTTTCTGGAGAGCGCATACGCGCCGGGAATGGTGATCAGGACGTTGATGGCGGTTCCGACCACGGTGTAGACGACGGTATTGCGGTATCCGGTAAAGAAGGATTCATAGTCGAGAATCCGCTGATAGCCTTCCAGCGTAAAACGGGCAGGCCACAGAATGACTTTGCCGCTGTACACGGCGGTCGGGTCCGAGACGGATGCAATGACAATGAAATAGAGAGGGTAGGCGACGATCAGGAGGCAGAACGTGAGAATGACATAATTCAGAATGTCAAAGCCCCGGTCTGCCGGAGAAACCCTGATTTTTGACTTTTTCTGTTTCATACCGCTCACCTCTCAGAACAGGCTTGAATCGGTCACTTTTTTCGAAATGAAGTTCATGGTCAGGATCAGAACCAGGTTCGTCAGGGATTCAAAGAGTCCGACAGCGGTGGAAAAACTGAACTGGGCCTGCAGAAGTCCACGCTTGTAGACATAGGTTGCAATGATCTCGGAAGCGGACAGGTTCAGGGAAGTCTGCATCAGATAGGCCTTCTCAAAGCCGACCGACATGACCTTGCCTGAATTGAGAATGAACATCACAACAATGGTGGGAAGAATGCCCGGGAGATCCACATGCAGGATACGCTGAAACTTGTTTGCCCCGTCAACAACCGCGGCTTCATGCAGTTCAGGGCTGATGGATGCAAGCGCGGCCAGGTAGAGAATGCTGCCCCAGCCTGCGTTCTGCCAGATGTCGGAACCGATGTACAGGGGGCGGAACCAGGAGGCCAGTCCCATGAAATGGATCGGGGTCCCGCCAAGCCATTGGATGATGAAATTGACGATTCCGCTGGAGGGTGAGAAGAACAGGCTGATGATGCCGACCAGGACGACGGTTGAAATGAAGTGCGGCGCATAGACCACAGTCTGCACGATTTTCTTGTAGCGTTTGGAGGGGAGCTGGTTGAGAAGCAGCGCGAGAAGAATCGGTACGGGGAAGGAACAGAGCAGGGTTCCGATACTGACCGAGAGTGTATTGTTCAGCAGCTGCCAGAAATCGGTTGCCGAAAAGAAGCGTTCGAAGTTCCTGAGTCCGACCCACTGGCTTCCCAGAATGCCTTTCGTGGATTTAAAGTTCCGGAAAGCGATCTGAATGCCGTACATGGGGTAATACCGGAAGATGAGGAAATAGGCGACAGTGGGAATCAGAAACAGGTACAGTTCCCAGTTGCGGGCGATTCCGCGCAGCTTCCGGCGGAAAGAACCCGACCTGTGCCCGCTCGCAGGGGAAGGCGGGAATGCGCTCATGCACCCATCTCCTTTTTACAGATTTTGCTTTTTCTGGCAAAAAGAGTACCAGATTGAACCGTAAATGCAATCTTCAATTTTTGAAAACCTGTTCAGAAATTGAACGGACAAGTGCATCAGCAGGAAAAAATCAGGCATATTCCGGCCGTTTTCAATTCTTGTATATGCGTATACCGGATGTTATAATCGGAACGGAAGAGGTGACCCAGGTGCGAAATCGAATATTTCTGCGGTACGTTCTTTCGTATGCGCTTGTCCTGTTTCTGCCGATTTTTCTGATGTATTTTTATTTTGACGGTGCGATCATCCGCAGATATTCGGATGAAATGACGGCTACGGACAGCAGCATGCTGATCCAGCTCCGGGATACCGTTGACGCACAATTCCAGCAGCTTTTCAATCTTGCCTATGTGATTCAGAATACGTCCTCCCTGAACCCGAAAAATATCGGAACGGATATTGTAGCCAGACGAAATGCAATTGCGCTGCTGGGTACATACAACTCCATCGCTGAGCTTCCGGAAAGCATCATTGTCTATCGGTCCGGTGATGACGTGTGCTATACCGGCACGACGGCCATCAAGCCTGAGAAACTGTTCGGGCAGCAGATGGTGTACTCAGGACATTCGGCGGAAGACTTTTTTCATACGGTGGATGATCAAAACAGTATCATTGTGTGGCCTGTGGATTCGGTCTTTCAGTACGGCGGCCAGTCATCGGACTGCCTGACCGTGTTTATTTCCGTCGGAGCCGGCAATGTAAAACCGAAACAGCGGTCCGTATTTGTGATTCCGGTCAGCCGCCTGGCAGGACAGATCCGCGCACTCTCCGGACAGGATGCATCCGTTCTGGTCACGGACAGGGAAGGAGAGGCGATCTTTTCGACAGGGGAAATCGATCTTCAGAGGCTGCGGGCAGAGCGGAAACTGGAGGCGGGAAGGGTCCGACTGGAGAGCGGGGACTATTACCTTTCTGAAACTGCATCCGGCTTCACCGGATGGACCTATACCGTATTCCGTCCGCTGGACACGCTGGAGCGGCCGCTTCGTGTCTACCGGCGCAACGTGATGCTTCTGATGGTGCTGATTCTCCTTGCCGGCGGGACGGTGATCTGGGCCGTGAGCTGGAATCACTACAAGCCCATCCGCAACCTGGCGGAAAAAGCGCGCTCGTATGCGCCAGCAAGTGATGCGGGGAATGAAATGGAGCAGGTGGAAGCCGTCCTGGAGACCCTCTCCAATGAAAGCGAGTCGTACAGGGTACGACTCGAAAACAGTGCGGAAAGCCTGAGGCAGAGGTGCCTGACAAGGCTTCTTTCTGATGCGGGGCAGGCACAGGAGGTCCTGGCAGAGCTGCGCGGCTACAGTTCAATGACTGACCCGGATGCCTCCTACCGGGTACTTGCGATCGAAAAAAAAGACAGGCTGTGCGGCTCATCCCCCCAGTCAATCCGGGAAATCTTCCTTTCCGTTTCCCTGGAAGTGACGGACGTACTGGTCTGTGTGAATCCTCCCGACAGAGATCTCCTGGCCGCCCTTCTGCAGTACACGGGCAGTGCGGGCGGTCTTGAGGAAGAAATCCTCGTGTTCCGCAACCGGCTGGAAGAG
>ONVN01000325.1 GCA_900321295.1 uncultured Eubacteriales bacterium | reverse complement strand
CAGTACTGAGGCAGCATGCGGAGCATGGGGAATAATGTGGAGTTCACTATACCCTTCCGTTGCCTCCTGCATTTTGACACTGTGATCAGGACATACAAAATCATCTTCAGAACCATGAATATAGAGAATTGGAATCTTACACCCCTTCAGGCTGTCGATCGGACGCATATCCTGATAAGAAATACCAAACCTCATTCTTGTAAACAGTGATGAAAGGTAAACCAAACAGCCAGGCAGGTGCATTTTCTTCAGACCATTCTTCATAACACTTAAGATTTCACTGAAACCACAGTCGGAGACGACAAACTGGATTGATGGTGAATATTTCAGGCAGGCAATTGAAGAGGCGGCACCAAGGGATTCTCCATGGATTCCGAGCGTTACTTCTGAACCATACAGACTGCGCATTTTTCTGATAAGTTCATTCAAATCCTTGCCTTCGCGGATGGAGTATGTGCAGTATGTTTCTTGATTTTCACCGTGACCGCGAAGATCATAAAGAAGAACATTGAACCCAAGATCCAAATACATTTTCGCATATTTTAGAGAGCCATAACGATTGTCCGTATACCCGTGAGAGATGATGACATAGCGGTCCGAAGGCTTTGGATTTTTTAAAAGAAGCGTGTGCAGTTTGTATCCATCTTCGCATGTAAAAACGTCTTTCTCTTTTTCGAATGTATCATACCATGAAACATCATAGTGGGAAGACTGCCAGTGAATTGCTTCATCGAGCGTCTGTCTCCTGATATGTACGGAAAAAGAAGACAGGCTCCAACCAAAGAAGAAAAGACAGAACAGCAGAATGGCGCAACCAAACAGAATCAATATTTTTATCATCTTCATTTCTATGAATGATGTCGGCAGAAATCTGTCAGCCAAGTATGAATCATGCTATAATGTGGGGCAGCAAAGGGAGGAAAAAGCAATGAAATATAATATGCTCTCATCAGAAATCCGTATCATGGGACGCACAATCCCCGGGGAAAGAATTCCGCTTTTCTGGACCGCGAGCGGTATTGAAACCATTTTTGAAGGAAACGACCTCTTTCTGGAATATGAAAGTGAGTACGCAGTCTATGAGGACTGGATCAGAGTAGAAATGAATGGTAGCACAGTCATCCGTATGCCGTTGGAAAAAGGACACCATACAGTCTGCCTCCTGAGGCATATACGCACGGATGCAAATTGTCTGGTCAGAATTTTCAAGGAAGTCCAGCCCATGGAAGATGATCCTGACCGATACCTGGTTTTTTGTTCCTTATCGACCCATGGATGTCTGCATGCTCCTGCGGAGCATCATCTGAAAATCGAATTCGTGGGGGACAGCCTGACCGCAGGACAAGGACTTTCAGGACCAGTCGGGTACACTGACTGGACAAGCCTTTCATTTTCCACCGAATCTCATTATGCACTTGTCACAGGAAATGAGCTGAATGCCGAGATCCAGATTCTTGCTCAGGGAGGCTGGGGCGTTTCAACTGCCTGGGATAACAACATTCGTTGCGTCATGCCCCGCGTCTATGATCAGATATGTTCCGTCACAGAAGGGGTGAAAGCCAAAGAACTCGGGGCACTACGGGAAAATGATTTCCAGCACTGGCAGGCAGATTATGTTGTAGTCAACCTTGGTACGAACGATGCAAACGCGTTTCATCAGAACGCATGGACGGACAGCAAAGGAGTAAAGCATCGGATGCTTATGGACCCCAAAGGTGGATATGCACGGGAAAGCGCTGAAATTGTGATACAGTCCTGTGCAGCTTTTCTTCATCAAATCCGCCTGAAACGCCCCGAATGCTATATGATATGGGCATATGGTATGTGTGGAGATGAAATCGGCACGATACTGCAGGAAGGGATTCAGCGTTATATATCCGTAAGCAAAGACAAACGTGTTGAATTCTTGCCACTTTCTCCTGTAACTGAAGAGGAGATGGGATCCAATGGGCATCCCGGTGCAAAATGCCATAGACGGGTAGGAAACGTAATCGCTGAGGAGATCAGACGTCTTCAAATATGCGAAAGAAAATAAATCGGCATCGCCGATTTATTCTTGCATTTTTGTCATGACAACGGCTGAAGCGGAGATACCTTCCATACGTCCTTCGAATCCAAGGTGTTCGGTGGTTGTTGCCTTGACAGAGATACTGCTGACCGGAAGACCGAGCACACTTGCAATGGACTCGCGCATACCCGAAATATAAGGTGCCAGCTTGGGCTTCTGGGCTGCAATTGTCAGATCACAATTGACGACGAAAGCATGAACATCTGCCAGGCGTTCTTTCACTATGGTCAAAAGTTTCATGGAAGAGATGCCTTTGAATGCATCATCTGAATCCGGGAAAAGATGGCCAATATCCCCAAGCGCTACAGAACCAAGCATGGCATCCATTAATGCATGAAGTGCCACATCCGCATCAGAGTGACCCAGAAGACCTACTGTATGTGGAATCTCAATACCACAAAGGATCAGCTTTCTTCCTTCTACGAGCTGATGGACATCATATCCATATCCGATATGCAATGTTGGGAAGGATTGCGTAGATAAATAGGTGGCTGCCACAGCGAGATCCTCCGGTCGGGTTATTTTAAGGTTGCGTATGTTTCCTTCCACCAATTGAACCTCTTTCCCCATATGTTCAAGAAGAGAAGCGTCATCCGTGCCTATATATCCATCCTTCATAGCATATTGATGAGCGCACAGAAGGTCTGCTGCCAGGAATGCCTGAGGGGTTTGTACGGCACGAAGGAGTGAGCGTTCAGGGGTTGCAACAGTCTGTTCGAATTCATTTACTTCTTTAATCGTATCGGTTACTGGGATTGCTGCAACTCCACTCCCATGCTTTTCAGTGCTCTGTTTGCAGCGCATAATTGTTTCCCGATCAATAAGACAACGTGCCGCATCATGAACCATTACAAATTTGCAGGACGCAGGAAGTGCAAGGATACCTTGATAGACAGATGCCTGTCGGGTTGCTCCGCCTTCTGTGAGCTGGACATGCGAATATCCCCACTGGTCCAGCATATGTCGTGCCTCTTGCATGTCCTCTTTACGAATAACGACCAGCATTCCATCGCAAAGACCATCAAAGGCTTTCAAAGAGCGGATAAGAATAGGGACTCCGCAGAGATCAAGAAGGACCTTATTTCGGTCAGCCTGCATTCTCTGTCCACTGCCTCCGCCTAAGACAACTGCGTACCACATTATGCGCGCTCCTGTGCCATTCCGGCATCTTCAGAAATGATTCTGTACATTTCGGAGGCGTTATCCTTTCGGACAGTTTCCTGAATAGACAGTATCTCATACTGACCAAGCTTATCACCGAAACGGATTGTCATGATATCTCCGACCTTGACCTCTGCTCCAGGCTTGGCAACTTTGCCGTTCAGTGTGACACGGCCCCCGCTACATGCTTCATTTGCCACTGTACGTCGTTTGATGATTCGTGAGACCTTGAGATATTTATCAAGCCGCATAGGATGAAGCTCCTTTCGCAATGAATCAAATAAGAAAAACCGCAGGCTAAGCCTGCGGTTGAATGAACGTGAATT
>ONVN01000324.1 GCA_900321295.1 uncultured Eubacteriales bacterium | reverse complement strand
GTAGAGCTGCGACATGATCTTGCAATAGCGGTTCGGGAACCTCTGGGATGCTTCCAGCAGGGCGTCGAAATGCCCGCGTGCTTCCTGCTGTTCATTGTCCGCAAAGACAGGTTCATATACCGACAGGTTCGCACGGCTCAGATAGCGGTCCACCAGGTATCCGGAAAAGGCGACCCAGGTCACATTCATGGTATCCCTGTAATGCGAATGAAAGCTCGTCCCGACGCCCGGGAAAACGACGAACCCCTGTCCTGCTTCCACCTTGAAGGTGGCATTGCGCACCGTCACCGAACCACGCCCTTCATTGACGAAATACAGGATGTAATGGTCCGGTTGATCCACTCTTTCCAGCGTAATGTCCTGGTTTCCGCAGTTGTAGACATTCATGGTCAGGTTGTAGTGTGAACGGTCGCTGATATGAATGCTGATATTTTTGTTCATGGGTTCCCTCCGGTTTTATCCTTTGCTGCATGCTGAACAGTTCCAGCATGCCACCATCCGCCCATTGACCTCCGTCAGCGGCGGTGCTTCGGTTTTGCAGCGTTCCGTCGCATAGGCACAGCGGGGATGGAAATGGCATCCGGAGGGCGGGTTGGCAGGATTCGGAACTTCGCCTTCCAGGATAATGCGGTCCACCGTAATATCCGGGTCCGGCTGAGGAACAGCCGACAGAAGTGCCTTTGTATAGGGATGCATCGGGTTTTCGAACAGTTCCTCCGTGTTTCCGAATTCCACCATGCGGCCAAGGTACATGACCATGACGCGGTCCGAAATATGCTTGACCACGCTGAGGGCATGGGAGATGAACAGGTAGGTCAGGTTGTACTCCTTCTGCAGGTCTTCCAGGAGGTTGATGATCTGGGCCTGGATGGAGACGTCCAGGGCAGAGACCGCCTCGTCGCACACCACCAGTTTCGGCTGCAGGATCAGGGAGCGCGCAATACCGATACGCTGGCGCTGTCCGCCCGAAAACGCATGGGGATAGCGGCGGAGATAGGCCTTGTTGAGGCCGACCTGCTCGGCAATCTTGTCCACCGCCTGCTCAATCTCCCGGCGGGATAGTTTTGTATTGTAGCGCAGGGGTTCGCTGATGATGTCAAACACCGTCATGCGCGGATCCAGGCTCGCATAGGGATCCTGAAAGATCATCTGGATGTCTTTCCGGTATTTCCGCATCTGCGCACCGGTGGCTTTGAGAAAGTCAATGACCCCTTCCTCGGTATGGAACAGCACCTGACCGCTCGTCGCATCAATGCCGCGGACAACACAACGGCCGAGGGTGGTCTTGCCGCAGCCGGATTCACCCACGATACCGATGGTCTCTCCCCGGAAGACGGTCAGGCTCACATCGTTGAGTGCCTTGACGTCCACGCCTTTTCCTTCATAGACCTTGGACAGGTTTTTGATTTCGAGCAGTATGTTATCCATGTTGCTTTTCCCCCTGTTCCATCAGCATGCAGCGGACCATATGCCCAGGTTCCACCGTGAATTCCGGGATTGTCCTCTCGGGGCAGACACCGCGGATACACTCCGTGCACCGGTCATAGAATCCGCAGCACGGCGGCAGCTCCACCGGAAGGGGCACGACGCCGTCGATGATGTACAGTTTTTTCTCGCGGCTCTGGTTCATCTTCGGCAGGGACCGCAGGAGACCCTTCGTGTAGGGATGCTGCGGATTGTGGAAGATCTGGTGTACGGTGCCGAACTCCACGATTTCTCCGAGATACATGACCGCCACATTGTCGCACATGTTGGCCACCGTGCCCAGGTCATGGGTGATAAAGAGAATGGACATGCCGAATTCCTTCTGCAGGGACCGCATCAGCTCCAGAATCTGCGCCTGAATCGTCACGTCCAGGGCTGTCGTCGGTTCATCGGCAATGAGAAGATTGGGATTGCAGCACAGCATCATGGCGATCAGCGCACGCTGCAGCATGCCGCCGGAAAACTCATGGGGATACTGGTCAATGCGTTTTTCCGGATTGGCAATGCCTACTTTTTTCAGCATTTCCAGGACATGGGCCCGGGCGGAATCCTTGGTCGCCTTCGGGTCATGCAGCAGAATGATCTCCGAAAGCTGGTTTCCGATCGTATACAGGGGTGAAAAAGCGGTCATGGGTTCCTGGAAAATCATGGAGATTTCCGACCCGCGGATGGCGCGGTAGGCCGCCCCGTCCCGGTCCAGTTCCAGCAGGTTCAGCACCTTTCCGGCCTTGGTGCGGTACAGGATCTGTCCCCTTCCCCTGCAGTTGTCGGGATTGATGCCGAGGATTTCCTTGCTTGTGACACTCTTGCCGCATCCGGACTCGCCCACCAGGCCCAGTGTCTCTCCCTGCTTCAGCGAAAAGCTGACGCCTCGGACTGCGTTGAGGACATAGTCGTCCACCGAAATATCCACCTGCAAGTCCCGGACCTCAAGGATGTGCTCCGGAGCGATTTCAAAGGCTTTCTGCGCCTGTACCTGTTTTCTGAATTTCATCGCCTGGCACCTCCTTACTTGTACGGATCGGCTGCATCGCGCAGGCCGTCACCCATAAAATTGAATGCGAGCACGCTGAGGAAAACGAAGATCATGGGAATCAGTTTCCAGTTGTAGAACATGATGGTTTCAAGCTTGTTGGTTTCCTGGAGCAGAACACCCCAGCTGGTTGCAGGAGAACGCAGGCCCAGGCCGAGGAAGCTCAGGGTTGTCTCGCCGATGATCAGACTCGGGATGGACATGGTCATGTTGACGATAATATAGCTCAGGAAACTCGGAATCATGTGGCGGGTGATCAGCTTGTTCGCCGGTGCGCCGGAAATACGCGCGGCCATGATAAAGTCTTCCTTCTTGACCGAGATAAACTTCGAACGCACAACACGCGCAAGGCCCGGCCAGGAAACCAGCGACAGAATGACGGTCATCAGCATGAAGACCTGCGCCGGCTTCATCGTCTTCGGAATGGCGGCCGAAAGGGCCATCCACAGCGGGACCTGCGGGAAGGAACGCACCACTTCAATGATTCTCTGAATCACCATATCCACCCAGCCGCCAAAATAGCCCGCCAGGGATCCGATGAGAAGACCCAGCACCAGGGTCATCAGCATGCCGACCACCGGGATGAACAGAGAGATCTGGGCTCCGAGAATAACACGGCTGAACAGGTCACGCCCCATATTGTCGGTGCCGAACAGGAACACCTGACCGCCTTCTTCCGCTTCAAACAGATGCGTATTGGACGGGATGAGGCCGAACCACTTGTATTCGCTGCCCGGATCACCCTCTGCAAAGAACTGGATCCTGCAGACCCTTTCCCGGTTCTCCGCAAAGTGTGCCATATAGGTCACGGGGTCTCTTTCGGTCTTGAGCCCGTAAACAAACGGGCCGACGAGCTTGCCTTCATGGAAAAGATGGACCGGTGTGGGCGGACAGTTGACGTATTTTCCGTTGTACTGTTCTGTGCCCTGCGGCGCGATAAAGTTTCCCAGGATCGCCACCAGATAGAAGAAGATGAGGACATACGCGCTGGCCATGGCCAGTTTGTGCCTGCGGAACTTCCGCCCCATCAGACGCCACTGGGAAGCATAGTAGTATTTGTCGCTTTTTTTCTCCTGGCTCTTACGGACGGGAGTTTTTTTCGTCTT
>ONVN01000323.1 GCA_900321295.1 uncultured Eubacteriales bacterium | reverse complement strand
TCTTCGCTGCCCGGGACGCTATCTGACGCATTACAGTCACATTACTTCGATTCTGTGGCAGGCTGCGAGACCCGCCGACGGCTATGAATGGGGCCCGATCGAAGGCATGGCCACGGATTACGAGATGGGCATTGCGTCTGTAAAGCCCAACTGGTTCACAACCGTAACCCGTTCTGTCAGCAATCTGTCCGGGGAAATCCCTCCTTTCAGAAGCATTATGTGGCGTGGCGGATTCATTCAGTTCTGCTATTTCGCCCTGATCTGTTTCCTGGTGAAAAACAAGGGTAAACGATTCGTAGTCCCGGCCCTTCCCATTGTCTTCTTCCAGGCATCCCTCTATCTGTCCATTCCGTCCCAGGACCCGCGTTATGTACTTGCCATGATTGCGGCTTTCCCGTTCTTTGCTGTTATGAGCATGGGCATTCTCGGTGAAAAGAATGAACAAGCGGGGATTACCCGTTCCTGAGTGTTCAGGGATTGAAAACCGGCGGTTTCCGCCGGCTTTTTCTTTTTCCATGTCCGGTCGGAACGGGGTTCCTGCGGATTGTTCGCGTAAGTGTCGGATTGAACGGTCTTCAGGGAAGGAGCGCACAGCGGATGCATCCCGTGCCGAAACGGAAAGCGGATAAGGAACGGCATTATACATGGCAGAAACGGGAGCAAAACAGAATGAGAAATCCATGAGAAATCGTCTCAGAAAATATTTATCAGGAAAGGTCAAAAACTGCTTGACAAAGGTCAGGACAGGTGATATTGTATCATCGTGTTAGCACTCAACGCTCGTGAGTGCTAACAGACAATCATCGGAAAGGGGCGGGAGTCATGGGCATGGATGAGCGAAAATACAGGATACTGCAGGCGATTATCGACGACTATATCCTGACGGCCGAGCCGGTGGGTTCCCGCACGATTTCGCGCAAGTACGATATGGGACTTTCTTCCGCAACGATCCGCAATGAAATGTCGGATCTGGAAGAACTGGGTTATCTGGATCAGCCGCATGTTTCAGCAGGACGCATACCGAGTGCCAAGGCATACCGCCTGTATGTGGATCAGCTGCTGAAGACCGGCAGAATACCATCGGCTGATGAAAACTCTGTAAGAGCACATTTTGCAGGGAGAATGCATCAGATGGAGGATGTCATTGATCATGCGGCCCAGGTCATCTCCAGCATGACCAATTATCTGGCAGTCGTTCTTCCACCCAGTGGGAAGCAACCCCTGATTCGGACTTTGCAGCTTGTTCCTGTGGGACCGGGAAGTGCACTGGTCGTTCTTGTGACGGATACCGGGATCATCCGTGACACGGTTGTTCCTTATCCTGGACAAATCGACAATGACACACTTTATTCGATCTCCAGACAGCTGACGGAGGAACTGTCAGGACATAGCCTGCAGGAGGCGGGTGGCATCATTGCTTCCATGCTGAGCCGCATGCACGAAAATGAAACATTCCTTGCTTCACTGGGATCCTTCCTGGAGGAAAGGTCGGGGAATGCACCAAGACGTCATGTAGGGGTTGGCGGAACAAGCAAAATGCTGACGTATCCTGAATATGCTGATGTGGAGAAGGTCAAAACACTTCTCAGTCTGGTTGAGACAAGAGACAAGCTTGCTTCAATCATTGCGCAGAACGGAAATGTCGCATTCACAGTCCGTATCGGACCAGAAAACGGCATTCCGGAAATGGCGGACTGCTCGATTGTCACTGCAACCTATTCCACATCGACAGGCGGACAGGGAACCATAGGCGTCATCGGGCCGACAAGGATGCGCTATTCCAAAGTGCTTTCTGTACTTGGAACCATGGGACAGCAGCTCTCGGAACTTTTCGGAGCACAGGGTGAGCTCGATGAGCACACAGGCGAAGGAAAGTAGAAAGTCTGGCGAAACCGATGCGAGTAAGACTAGGACGTAAAAAGAAGAAAGGACTTGAAGACGTGCAGGAAAAAGAAGAACTGCAGACGGAACTTCCCGAGAATCCTCAGGATGTGCAGGAATCTCAGGCTGAAGAGAAGCCTGTTGAGGAACCTGAAGAAAATGAACCTTCTGCAGAAGAGAAGGAACTGGAAAAGGCACGGGCTCAGGCTGAGGAATATCTCAATCTGGCGCAGAGAGTTCAGGCGGATTTTGATAATTTCCGCCGCCGCAACAGTTCTGTCCGGGCAGATGCATATGCCGATGGTCAGCGTAATGTAGCAGCTTCCATGCTGGGTGTGCTCGACAATCTGGAACGTGCACTTGAATCTGCACCCGAAGAAAGTGCACTACGGAGCGGTGTAGAGCTTACGCTCAAAGGCATGCGCGAGGTGTATGAGAAGCTGGGCGTGACGGAAATCAACCGCCTGGGTGAGAAGTTCGATCCGAATCTGGAGAACGCGGTTATGCGCGGTACAGCCGATGAAGGCGAACCTGGCACAGTCTGCATGGTCCTGCAGAAGGGTTATCAGATGGGTGGATTTGTTCTGAGACATGCCATGGTGAAGGTTGTGGCAGAAGACTGATCCCTGAAAAAAGCGGGGTTCAACTCATTCAAACTTCGACATTAACATAAATATTCGATAGAGCATTTGAGGAGGAAACGATTATGTCTAAGATTATTGGTATTGACCTTGGTACAACAAACAGCTGCGTCGCCGTTATGGAAGGCGGCCAGCCCGTTGTTATTGCAAACGCTGAAGGCAGCCGTACTACGCCTTCTGTCGTGGCTTTTACAAAAGACGGTGAACGTCTTGTCGGTCAGGTCGCAAAGCGTCAGGCAGTGACCAACCCTGATCGCACGGTGATTTCCATCAAGCGTGAAATGGGTACCGCCTATAAGGTATCCATTGACGGAAAAGCTTACACTCCCCAGGATATCAGTGCTATGATCCTCAGCAAGATGAAGGAAACAGCGGAAGCCTACCTGGGTGAAAAAGTCACGGAAGCCGTGATTACCGTTCCTGCATATTTCAATGACAGTCAGCGTCAGGCCACCAAGGATGCCGGCCGTATCGCAGGTCTGGATGTCAAGCGTATCATCAATGAACCGACTGCTGCTTCCCTGGCCTATGGCCTTGACAAGGAAGGTACTCAGAAGATTTTGGTTTATGACCTTGGCGGCGGCACGTTCGATGTCTCCATTCTGGACATCGGTGATGGCGTGTTTGAAGTTCTTGCCACCAATGGCAATACCCGTCTTGGCGGCGATGACTTTGACCAGAGAGTGATCGACTGGATTGCTGACAACTTCAAGCGCGACAACGGAATTGATCTTCGTCAGGACCGTATTGCTGCCCAGCGTCTGAAGGAAGCTGCCGAGAAGGCCAAGATTGAGCTGTCCGGTACCACCACTGCATCCATCAACCTGCCTTTCATCACGGCGGATGCCAATGGCCCGAAGCACGTGGACATGACCCTTACCCGTGCCAAGTTCGATGAACTGACCCGTGACCTGGTGGATGCCACCATCGAACCCATGAAGAAGGCGCTTGCAGACGCAGGCCTTACCTACAACCAGATCGACAAGATCATTCTGGTCGGTGGTTCAACCCGTATTCCTGCTGTGCAGGAAACCGTGAAGCGCATCACCGGCAAAGAACCCTTCAAGGGCATCAACCCGGATGAATGTGTTGCAATCGGTGCTGCGATCCAGGGCGGCGTGCTTGGCGGCGAAGTCAAGGATGTTCTGCTCCTTGACGTGACTCCTCTGTCTCTCGGTCTTGAAACGGAAGGACATATCTTTACCCGCCTGATTGACCGGAATACAACCATTCCGTGCGAGAAGAGCCAGGTGTTCTCCACAGCAGCTGACGGACAGACCAGCGTGGAAATCAACGTTCTTCAGGGCGAGCGCCAGATGGCTTATGACAACAAGTCTCTTGGCCGTTTCCAGCTGACGAATATTGCTCCTGCTCCTCGTGGTGTGCCTCAGATTGAAGTCACCTTCTCCATTGACCGCAACGGTATCGTGCATGTCTCTGCCAAGGATAAGGCAACGGGCAACGAGCAGGATATCACCATCACGGCTTCCACAAATCTGAGCGAAGACGAAATCAATCAGAGAGTGAAGGAAGCGGAGCAGTATGCTGAACAGGACAAGAAGCGCAAGGAAGAAGCAGAAACGCTCAACCGTGCTGATTCCCTGATCTATGAGACTGAAAAGCAACTGCGTGACAATGCAGACAAACTCTCTGAGGAAGACAAGAATACGCTGCAGACCGAAGTGGATGCATTCAAGAAGATCCGCGAGGGTGGAAATGTGGATGAAATCAAGAATGCAGAAGAAGGCTTCACGCAGAAAGTGTATGCAATCTTTGGAAAGATCTATCAGCAGACCCAGGGTGCCGCACAGGGACCTGAGGCAGGTGCTGGTCCGGATGCAGGCAACAGCGGCATGAATCCTGACGGCACCATCAATGCAGATGGCGAAGTTCATTAATTCCTTCAGCGGCATATGGCCGGAGGCACAGACTGCCTCCGGCATTTCCGCGGAAGCAGAAAGCCGCAGGCACAAATGAGGTGACAGGATTTGGCAAACAAACGAGATTATTATGAAGTCCTGGGCGTGGATAAAAAAGCTACGGAGGATGAAATTAAAAAAGCCTATCGGAAGAAGGCAAAGGAATGTCATCCTGACCTGCATCCCGGGGACAAGCAGGCTGAGGAGCGCTTCAAGGAACTGAATGAAGCCAATGAAGTGCTCTCGGATCCGGACAAACGTGCACGTTATGACCAGTTTGGCTTTGATGATCCCATGCAGGGCGGAAACCCGTTTGGCGGTGCTGGCGGCTTTGATTTTTCTGGCATGGGAGATATCTTCGACACCTTCTTTGGCGGCATGGGCGGTATGGGCTCAAGGCGTTCAGCCAATGCACCAACAAGAGGCAATGATCTGCGATATGAGCTGCGCCTGACGTTTGAAGAAGCAGCCGATGGCTGCGAGAAATCCTTTGATTTCTATCGCAACGAGGTCTGTGATGCCTGTAATGGTACAGGTGCAAAGGCTGGTACAAAGCCGAGTACCTGCCCGACCTGTAATGGACAGGGGCAGATCCGGTCTTCCGGCGGATGGATGACAACGGTGCGTACCTGTCCGAACTGTGGTGGTTCCGGCAAAGTGATCAAGGACAAGTGCCCGAATTGTACCGGTTCCGGACGGCTGCGCAAAAAGCGCACTTCAACGATCAAGATCCCTGCAGGCATTGACCATGGCCAGACCCTGATTCAGACCGGCCAGGGTGAACCGGGACGGAATGGCGGCCCGAATGGCGATCTGTATGTGACGGTTTCCGTACGTCCGCATAAGCTGTTCCGGAGAGACGGGTACAATCTGCTGCTGGATTTCCCGATTTCCTTTACTCAGGCTGCACTTGGTGCTGAAGTGGATATTCCTACACTGCATGGTTCGGTGAAATACAAAATTCCGGAAGGGACCCAGAACGATACGGAATTCAGAATCCGCGGCCAGGGAATTCAGCAGCTGCGCTCAGTTGGCAAGGGCGATCTCCTGGTGCGGGTGCGTGTTGAAATTCCAAGAAAACTCTCGGAAAAACAGAAAGATCTGCTGCGACAGTTTGACAGCACGGTCAAGGGACATGAATACGAGGGAAGGAAGAATTTCTTCGATAAACTGAAGGAAGCTTTCAACTGAACCATCAGGAACAGAAACCTAAGATTCTCCCGGCAGGTGAATGCCTTCCGGGAGAATTTTTTGCGGTCTTGGGAAGCGGCCGTATTGACAAGGGGGAAAGAATGCGTCTATTATGCATTCAATGTGTATGCCAGAAAATGGTCAGTACGCGATTTTTCCGGAGATGCAGAGCTGCATGAAAAGCACATCTTCCGGGGATATGAAGGAGTCCGCAGAAAGTGAAAAACTATCAATTGGTTTTTCTGCTCATGGTGATGGTTGTGGTTTTATGTGGCGCTTTTGGAACCGCCCGAGCAGAAACCGCAATTGTTCTTGGACGCGCCGAGGATGCGGCTTCGTTTTCATCGGGATGGAATTCGGAAAGGGAAGGCAGCGTTCTTATTCTCCAGAAATGCAGTGACAGGGTCCGGCGTGATGCCCGCTCTGTGCTTGCGCAGGCTGGGCTGACGGAGGTTTCATTTCTCAATTTTGCCAACGTCAAGGAAAACAAACTATCGGAGACTGTGCTTCAAAGAAACTGGGCAAAAGAAACCAATACAGCTCAAATCGCTTCTTTTCTCCGCAGACAGAAAGTGGACTGTCTGACCTTTTACTCTGAGCAGAAGGTTATCCATGGATTTCTCGCTTCGTATATGCAGCAGTGCGCAGAGGCAGCATGGAATCCGGATATCCGTCTGAAGAAGCAGAAAACGGACGAATATATCTGGCGGGTACCGGAGATTCGGGATGGAAGCACAGGAAGGACGGTTCCATGGTCCGGCAGCGATTGGGAGAGCAGTCTTCTTAAAACGTACGGGGCGAAAAAAGAACCCGACCTTGAACTTCCTCCGGAAACGGAAGACGGTTTCCTCAAGGAAGGGGAAACCGTGCTCTGGAATGATGAGGAAGGCGTATGGGCTTATGTCTCTGACAAACTCCGGATTGTGATTACACGTTATGAAATCAGGGGACTCAGCTGGTTTGAGGCGGATATTCGCAGAAAGCCCGACGGGGATTTCCTGCATGTTGTGCAGAGCACAAACGGAAGGGGAATGAGTCCTGACCGGATTGCCCTTGACAATCAGCTTGTTCTGGGAATCAATACGGACTATTACGCCTACAGAATCAACAATCACATGCTTGTGGGCCTGATCATAAGAGAACGACAGATTCTCAGGGACTTTCATCAGGAAACAAGCGGAACATCCATTCCGCCGCTGGATACGCTGATGCTGAATGAAGAGGGCATGTTCAGGCTGGACCGTGCCGGCCTGCAGAATGGTGAATCAGCACTTGCAGCAGGTGCAAGGGATGTTCTGGCGTTTGGTCCGATTCTGGTGAAAGATGGCAGAATACGCATGCTGCTGACCAAGTACCGGACACAACTTGAACCAAGAACGGCGATCGGACAGATTGAACCCAACCATTTTCTGATCGTTGTCGTAGAAGGTCGTTTGAAATCCTCCAAAGGCATCAGTATGGATAATCTGAGAAAACTGATGTATCTGCGCGGATGCAAAGATGCCATCAATCTGGATGGAGGTCATACTTCAGTGCTGCTGTTTATGGGAAAAAGACTCAACACAATCGGGAGTCTGACGGGTAAGGGAACATCTGCACCAAGAAATATGTCGGAATTGCTGGGAATAGGAACATCATCCCAGGTTCGGGAGGTTCAGTAATGCAGACAGGAAAAAAGAAAAAGAGCAGAAAATGGCTGGTTCTGTATATATGTCTTGCAGTTTTGCTGCTAATTGCAGCCCCGGCCTGTGCGGAAAAGTTCTCAATGAAGGCAACGATGACCTTCGATTCTGCAGAGATTACGGTCAACAGCCGGTATGTGAATGACAAATACATCCTGTATATTCCCGGAAACTGGGATCTGTCCAAGGTATACATTGAAATGACAGGTCAGAACAGAATCCGTGTGGGTGAAACGGAGATTGTCAGCGGGCAGGTCAATGATCTCACGTTATGTCTGGGCATGAAACAGCGGTTTTTCAACGCAAAAGGTGGAAGGATGGGCGGAACGCTGAGTATTCTGCATGGATCCGCCATTCCGTCACTTTATGTCGACATCCGCCCAAAGGAACTGAAGAAAGTCAACGCGGATAAGAACTATGTTGTCAGCGAAGGCAAAGCAACTTATATCGAAGCCGATGGCCATATCTCCTATGATGGGAACCTGATGTCCTTCAAGGGCCGGGGAAATTCGACCTATGCCTATTCCAAAAAGCCTTATCAGTTCAAATTGGAAAAGAAGGCAGACCTGAGCGGAATGGGGAAGGATAAGACTTGGATCCTGCTTGCGAACTGGCTGGATCTGAGTCTTCTGCGTAACGAAGTTGTCCTGAATCTCGCCAGGCAGGTCGGAATGCCGTCTGCTGTTGGGTGTCAGATGGTGGATGTTTACCTGAACGGAGACTATAATGGCTTATATCTTATGACCGAAAAGATACAGGTCGGGAAAAGCAGGGTGCAGATTACCGATCTGGAAGAAGAAACAGAAGCTGCCAATGCGCAGGCGGTGAGTACTGCAAAGAAATTCAAAGAAACGAACACGGCAGACCTGCTGATGCTGCGGGGATACGAGATTCCGAATGATCCGGAAGATATCACGGGCGGTTACATTCTGGAAATCGAGAAAAGCTATCGGTTCAGGGATAAGATAACCAACGGATTCATGACGGCTGATGGACTTGCCGTAACGATCAAGGAACCAACCTATGCCAGCCGGGCACAGGCTACCTATATCGGTCAGCTGGTCAGTGATTTTCACAAGGCGGTGCTTGCGGAAAACGGCATAAGTCCTGCAACCGGAAAGTATTATGCTGATTATATTGACATGGAGTCATGGGCATTGAAATGGTGGATGGAGGAAATCAGCAAGAATTATGATTTTATGGCATCCAGCCAGTTCATGTTCAAAGATTCAGAACGTAAGGACGGACTGCTGTATGCGGGACCGTGCTGGGATTACGATCTTTCCATGGGCAATATGCACGCGCCGAACTTCATGTTTGGTGCAGTTCCGAGCCGGGACTTTGTCGCGGTCTATTCCTCAAAGAAGACAAACCTTTACAGGGCATTGTACATGCATGATGACTTCAGACAGCTGCTGACAGAAATATATCGAACACGTGTCCGTCCGGCGCTGGGAATCCTTCTTGGAGAGAAAGAGACAGAAGAAGGGGATACGCTCTGCTCTTTTGACCATTATTTACAGCTCATCAGTGGGTCCGCTGCCATGAATTTCAGCCGATGGCCGGAAAGCCTTGTATCCGGCTATTACAAAAAGTCCGGGACGACGCACGAGGCTTCCGGAGCTTTCCTCAAAACATTTCTCGAGAAACGCACGGAATATCTCGACAGTGTGTGGCTTCAATAGTCTTACCGAAGTTTTCACAGCGTAAAAGCCGGCATGCGGGTGACGGTCGCAAGGACAGACAGGAACCGCAAAAGCCGGGAAAAGCATAGATGCTGACAGACAAAGAAAAGTGAATACCCTGCCTGGGACAGACCGCCGGAATTCAAACGAAGCGGTCTGTTTCTTTCTGTGACATTTCTGAAAAAGGTGAAAGAACGGTCCGATTGAACCTTTTTGATCGCTTGTATTCTGCACGAGTAAACAGTATAATGCAAAATGGGCCTACGTATGGATAAGGGAGGGAAACATATGTATGCAAATGTCATTGTGGATATTGTCCATGAGAATGTAGCACATACGTTCACCTACCGAATCCCGGACCAGATGCATGTTGAACGTGGGCAGAGAGTATCGGTTCCCTTTGGCTATCAGCAGAAGGAAGGCGTGGTTCTGACTGTCACGGACAGCGCGGATATTCCTTCGGAAAGAATGAAAAGTATCACGTCTGTCCTTGAGGACTACCCTGCCATTCTTCCGCATCTTGTTGATCTTGCCATGGAAATGGCTGAACAGAATCACTGTCCGCTTGCCGAGACCATCCGCCTGATGATGCCCTCCGAGATGCGGGGAGGACGTGTCCGCATCAAAACGCAGCAGGTTGTACGCCTGAAGGTGGGGCCCGAACGTTTTGAAGAAGCCCTGGAGCATGAAAAACGCTCGTCAAGGCGGCGGATGATCCTTTGTTTTCTCCAGGATGGTGAAAAGCATGCGGTTGCCGAGCTCAAAGAGGAAATGAACAATCCGCTTCCGGATATCCGCAAACTCCAGGAAAACGGCTGGGTGACCCTGACAGAGGAAGAGTATCTCCGGCAGCCTGGTGGACCTGTTCATGCAGACCGTGCCTATGAACCGGAACTGACGGAACTGCAGAGAGAAACGCTTCAGGAGATTCTTCCCAGTCTTGCAAAGGGAGTGGGCAGTTTTCTTCTGCATGGTGTAACCGGTTCCGGCAAGACGGAGGTCTTCATACGACTGGTCCATGAAACGCTGAAGGCGGGGCTCGGAGCAATTATCCTGGTGCCTGAAATAGCGCTTACGCCACAAATGGTGGACTGGTTCCGGGCACGTTTTGGGGAAGGCTCTGCAGTTCTTCACTCGAGGCTGTCTGTAGGAGAACGCTTCGATGAATGGCGAAGAATCCGCAGGGGCGATGCCCGTGTGGTCATTGGCGCAAGGTCCGCTGTCTTTGCACCGGTGGAGCATCTGGGACTGATTGTGATTGATGAAGAGCATGAGGCCACCTATGTCTCAGACCGTCATCCGCGCTATGATGCCAGGGAAGTGGCTGCAAGCAGGTGCCGGAGAGAAGGCGCAACGCTGCTTCTGGCGAGTGCAACCCCTTCCGTAACGTCATTCTATAAGGCAAAAAAAGGTGAATACAGACTCCTGGATATGCCGGAACGGATCGGCGGCAGACCACTCCCGGAAGTAACCGTAGTGGATATGCGCAGGGAACTCAATGAAGGAAACCGTTCCGTGTTTTCCAGACAGCTTGCTCAGGCCCTGTTGGATTGCAGGCAGAAAGGCCGGCAGGCGATGCTCCTGATGAACCACAGAGGATACCACTCCTTTGTGTCCTGCAGGTCATGCGGACATGTGGTGAAATGTCCGAACTGTGATGTGGCTTTGACGTATCACCTTGGGAAGGGCGGTCAGCTGCATTGTCATTACTGCGGCCATGCCGAGAATCCTCCGGAAAAATGTCCTGAATGCGGGAGCACGCGGATCCGATATTTCGGAGCCGGGACGCAGCAGGTGGAAGAAGCCTTGTATCAGCAGTTTCCTGGAATCCGTGTTCTTCGGATGGATACCGATACGACGTCCGGGAAGGATGGGCATGCAAAGATTCTGGAAGCATTTCGCTCCGGGGAAGCGGATGTCCTTGTCGGAACACAGATGATTGCCAAGGGGCTGGACTTTCCATCCGTTACCGTTGTGGGTGTCATTGCAGCGGATATGACGCTGAACCTTCCCGATTACCGGGCACGCGAAAGGACGTTCCAGCTTCTGACGCAGGTTGCCGGACGGGCAGGACGCGGCAGGGAAAAGGGGCTTGTGATCGTCCAGTCCTATAAGCCGGAAGACGCAGTGATCTGTGCAGCAGCGAGGCAGGATTACCGGGGCTTTTTTGAAGAAGAACTGGAACGGAGAAGGGTTGCGCTGTATCCACCGTTTACCGTGATGGCACGGCTTCTGGTGGAATCACCGGATGCAGGTGCCGCGAAGCGTCATGTGGAGGTTCTGTATAACCGGTGTGAGCAGCTTTTTCAGGAGTATCCAGCGTTTCGGGAAGTTTGTCTTCTGATGCACATGGAGCAGCCACCCCTGTCGATGCTGAGAGGAAAATCCAGATATCAGCTGCTGTTCAAGCTGCATGTCAAACCAGAAACGGAGAGGATTGCTGCTGCACTTTCCGATATGAGCCGGGAAGAGATTCCCGGGCTGGATATCTATTTTGAGTATAATCCTACGACCATGATGTAAGCTGGAAGAGAAGGGGTAAATATGGCAGTTCGTGAAATCCGGGAATTGGGCGAAGATGTACTTCGCAAGACATGCAAGACCGTCGAAAAGTTTGATCTGAGACTGGGAATCCTGCTCAAGGATATGGCGGATACCATGCATGATGCAGATGGTGTCGGCCTGGCAGCGCCACAGATCGGGATTGTCCGCAGGGTCGTTGTCATTGATGTCGGTGATGAACATGGTGTGATTGAGCTGGTGAATCCGGTCATTACCG
>ONVN01000250.1 GCA_900321295.1 uncultured Eubacteriales bacterium | reverse complement strand
CTGGAGAGGGTTACCAGTGAGAAAGGCATCCTGCTGCGGATCAATCGAAGCATCCAATCGGAAGGGGCCTTCGGAGTGCTGAAAGAGGATCGACACTTCCGACGGCTGCGGCGGAGAGGATTGCAGGGGGTATTTGCAGAAATCCTGCTGTATGCGATTGCTTTCGATATAGAAAAACTGCATGCCAAAGAACAATCAGGCAGATTGAAAACCATGCTGTTCTATCCTGATTCGGCATAAGTTTCAGAAAACTGAATCATTCTGGCTTTTTCAGGGTCTGAAAGCCAGGCCAAAAACCGTGACAGTCTTATTTGTGTTCCCAAATAATCCAGTATTTTGCGACTTTTTACCTTCTATACTGCTTGTCCTGCTATACAAAAGGGGCTGCTGCACTTTTTTCTTAGTGCAACAGCCCGTGTTTTGAGTTTTTTATTCGTGGAACAGCTGATACAGGATTTCTGCCAGTTCTCCACGGGTCTGAGGAAGATCTGTCTTTTCATTGGGGTCGTCAGCCTGGATTGGCATGCCGACGGCAGCTCCAAAATTCACCAGAATGGAATCAGAAAGACCGTTGGTCAGAATTGTATCAACCTGTGCATCAGAAGGCACGATGCCATATTGGCCAAGGACAGCAATAGCATCCTGTGCAGCATTTGGTGCGCCGCCGATCAGCATATAGAGCGCAGCAGCAAGATCACCAACAGTAGCAGGTTCATCCACACCGAAAGTTGTTTCTTCAAGCGGATGCATAAGGCTTTCTTCAAATACAAAGCGTACAGCGGAATAGTGCTCGCTGCCTTCCACAACATCCGTCATTTCCACGGAAGACGCGTCCTGAGCATTAAACGGATTGAGGATGACATTGTACAGGTCTGCATGGGCCTGAATCGCGGAAGCACTGCCTGCTGTGGAACGAATGCCTGCTTCAGCCATCTTTTTGAAGAGGTCGGCCCAGGATTTTACTTTCTCGGGTGTCACAGATTTCAGCTGACGCATATATTCAAGGTTCCGATCCTGTGATTTGCCTTCCAAAAGGTTCATGGCTGCAGAGAGAGCTCCTGTCAGTTCACCTTCACTGGTGGCATAGTAGGAATAAGAGGACAGAATATAACCGTCGAGTGTTGCCTGATCAACATCAAGTGCTGCGATCTGGTCCGCAAGGGATTCGTATACGTTGAATGTTTCTGTGATGTTCGGGTCACGGTAGGTCAGCAGATAGATGCCCCCGTCTTCAATCGCCCCGGAGAATGGAGTATACACGCCATACTGGTCACGCAGAAGGGGAATGAGATACAGGTCAGAAACCAGAGACATCATCGCATCCAGCCCAGCATCATATGCTTCAAGGCCGACGGAAGGATAATCAGCAACAAGTGCATTGAAATTGACGTTGAGATCAAGAATCAAAGCTTCACGCTGGTCAGGAACCGGCAGATCATAGGCTGTATGCGTGATTGGTTCATTTCCAAGTTTCCTAAGGAAAGCATCGGCAAGAGGACGATTAACTTCAGCGCTTTCCTTGCTGCCGGCGAATACGGAAATAGCATTGGCCGCATTGTTGAAATATGCCTGGACTGCAAGCAGGTTCTGGACAACCGATTCAGGATCAGCTTCAAGCTGTGCCTCGATTTGTTCGATAAAGGTGTAGTAATCAAGGAAATTGATGTAATTATAATAGCGGTACAGAGAACTGGAAATGCCCAATGCACGATAGAGCAGAATATTGTAACTGGAATTATTAATGGTGCTGTGTAGATTGGATTTGATTCCCTGAATCTGGTCCTTGAGATTCTGTACATCCGTGAACTGTGTGCCAAAGACCATTTCATACATGAGGTCATAGGAAGTGGCAAAGTCATCATCCATCCCAGTCCATCCCATGCGCAAATAGGGCATATATTCCTCTTCCGCATTCTTGATCAGGGAGAGACGCGCTTCGCGTCCATAAAGGTATCTTGCCGACAGAACATCGAGCTCTTCCTTGGTGTGGGCATTGGTATCGAGTTTTCCGAGGAGATCTGTAAAGAGCTTGAAATAATGAATCTTGTCCTGGGCGAGTCCCTTCGCGTCAAGGAAGAGGGCTACACGTCCGACATCGGCGATATCGGCGTAAGCATTAATATGCCGGATTCCGTTGTCTTCGGTTTCATCCGTTACCGTGTAGTGCTTGACCTCCTCTGGCAGAGAATCCACAGTAACAGCCTGAAGAGCAGAAAGCATGGAGGCCGTATCGGCAGTGTCGGTTTCAGGGGCATTGGTTGCATCGATGATTGCCTGCTTTTCTTCTTCTGTGAGGTTTGCTTTGTAGGCAGCCAGCTCGGAAGCCAATGCGGCATCCTTTACTTCCTTCTGGCCGGGTTCGGGGTAAGTGGTCACCAGGGCCGTTGTCTGGGAATTGGTCAGCCATTTGGAGACAGCCTCTTTGTAAACACCTGCCTGATTCCATTCGTTCATCAGGGAGAGGGAATCAACATAATCAAAGTAATTGAATGGACTGCCTGATGTGGCATAGGAATAGGCGATGCTGGGAATCATATCGACACCGATTTGCGAGCTTTCCGGAGTCAGCTTAATACTGAGCTCGGTAGACGCCATGACACCATCGACCATTTCCTGACTGAAGCCATTTTCAGAAATGGCTTTCAAAGCGGAATCGATCGTTTCACGGAAAAGACCGGCATCCTCAGGATTCAGATTATTCCCGCTGAAGATGATCGCATCATCCGGTGCTGTTGTGTCAATGTAGCAGCCGAATGAACCATAGGGCAGCGCTTTCTGGAGAGACTGCTGCATAGGTGAACTGTTTGCAGCGAGCAGGTCCGTGAGTGTGTTGAGAACCAGTTCTTCCTGCAGATCGTTTCGCAGACCGGGACAAATAACTGAATAATAGACAACTGAGGTGTGGACTGTGGAGGCACCGGTTTCCATAGGGAATGCAAATGTTTGGACGACCGGTTCCGTTATGGGAGAATATTCTGAATCAACAAAATGAAATTCTGCTTTCTCATAACCGGAAAAAGCGTCATTGAGCAGCTTCAGAAATGCCGTATAGTCATTGAACTGCCCATAGAGATAGGCAATGCAGTTCGAAGGGTGATAATACAGAGCATGATAAGCCTTCAGTTTTTCCCATGTCATACTGGGAATGTCATCAGGATTTCCACCCTGATCCAGTCCGACAACAGAACCGGGAAATGCAGCACGATACATATTCATGAGTGCCATGCGCTCGAGGGTAGTCGCTCCCTGCATTTCAGAATAAACGGTACCTTCGATCGTGAGGTCATCTTCCATGGAACCCATGCGGTAACGCCATGCTTCTTCGCGGAAAATGCTTTCATCCTCAAGAACCATGGGGTGCAGACAACTGTCGGTATAGTAATCTCCAT
>ONVN01000322.1 GCA_900321295.1 uncultured Eubacteriales bacterium | reverse complement strand
TGACAACTCTTCGGAATCACTGTCTTTTTGATTGCGCGTCATCTTCTCAGATGACTTTGTTCTGTATCGTTTTCAAGGTTCACGCTGCGCTCTCACGAGACAGCTTGCGTATCCTACCACTTCTTCCATCTCGTGTCAAGCACTTTTTTCGATTTTTCTTTTCCAGTATTTGCACCAATATTCTTCAATTCTTCGATTAAGTTCTGCTTTATGCTTTCTTGAACCTTGTTTATCTCTGTATCATTTTCTCTTCTTTTTTTGCGTTAAAACGCTCCTTCCGCATCTTTGTTGAAAGAAACGGAAAGGAGTAGCACGTATCATTTCATGCTTTTCCTTTCCGTTTTTTCGGTCTCCCGTAATTCTGTAGCAGTTGACTTATGTTTTCAATAAGCTATCATCGGTATCATTTCCGGTTTTTCACCCATCGGAGGTTCTTTTCCTGTCATCACCTGCATCAGTCTTTTACAGGTTTGTTGACTTGCTTCCAGCATCGCCGCATGAGGCTTCAGCGTGACGTCAACAAGTCCGATATTATAATTCTCCCCATCAAATCTCCCCAACGCTGCCTGGTCACTGAACTGGAACCAGTGGCATCCGACGCCATACGGATCCGACACCACTCTATCCACATAGTAGCGAAACGCTTTTCCTTTTTCAACTTGGTTCTTTACGCCTTCCAAGCCCGTAGCCGTATTGCCCGCATCCAGCGCACCAAAATGGAATTCACCAATCATAACAGGCAATTCAACGCCAAGCTCCCTGACCCTGCGTATTGAATCTGTAGGATCTACAGCATAGCAATTGATCGAAAACACATCAAAATTTTCCCATCCGGCCACAATCGCAGGGTCCGATATCCACGCCCACCGCATACCCAGATTCATATGATGCGGATCCACTTTTCTGTATGCTTTTGCAGGTATTCCCACATAGCTTTCAATTAGCTTCCTCGAAAACTGTTTCAAATCCAATTTCGCATTCTCTGAGTATTCAGATGCACGTGAAATCGGGATTAGAAGGTCATGAAAATCCGCAAAATCAGTCTTCCATGATTCATTAAGTTTTGAAATATCCCCGTACCTGGATTGTAAGAATTCAATCAAGCCACGTTTGCAGAATGTTTCTTCTGGATCCCGAAGCACTTCATCCGCTATAACCAAATTATCGACAAATGCCCATCCTGGTTCATTGCGCAGGAAGTATCCAATCATTGCCGGATCTTCACTTCGCTCGCGTAATAATGCAGCACATTCTTCTGCCTCTTTTGCATACTCAGGTGACAATACATCCGGAAAATCCCGAAAGATATTGTGTTTTGTTTCCGGGAATCGCTCCAACATTGTAACATACGGCATCAGGCCATAGAGTTGCTTATCGGACCAGTTTCCTAATGTATTCATTCCAAATCGTTTTAAGGTACGAATACTGATTGCTTTCCATGCTTCTTTCCATCCACTTCCAAATGCACGCTGCAAGTTTGCCCGCTCATAGGAAAAGAGTTTGGCAAATCGTTTTTCTTCCCCATACTCTTTTTCGGCCACTTTCCATACATCTTCAAATTCATTGTCATCCATGCTCGGAAGACCATCAGCAAGACATTCAATTCCATCTAACCGGGCATCACATCGCGCAGCTACACAGTCTGCCCCAAGCGAAAAAAACGCATATCCATCTGGGTCTGCAATCATCCATCGCTCGTTCGTTCTAACCGCATGAAAGAAACCAGTTGCTTCGCTGATCTTCAGTGCTGCGAATCCGCCCCATCTTGTCCTGTCCTTAAATGGCCAGTCGTTTTCTGCCGAATATTGTTCATGCAGTCTGTCTATCATTTCCTGCATACTGCTCGTTTTTCCATCCCACGTTTTCGGAATAAACTGACCCATCTCATCAAGAAGATGAAGGTCAGGAGGTGTTTTGGCTTCACGCGGATGATCACTGATTTCAAGGTTTTCGAACTTTACATGTGTATCATGATAGCATGGAATACTGATGATTTCTGCTTTTCCAATTTTGTCACGTTCAATTCGACTTCCATGACATACCGTTTTCAATTCACCAGGTGTATGTCCAGGATAAAGAATATGGCCATCCAGCCAGTTTAAATCCAAAGAAATTGAGGTTGCATAATGAGGCATGACGCCGAAACGTATGGTTACCTTCCTTTCTCCCTGCCGATCATATACTCGCAGCTCAAAAGCCATGGAATGATCTTCTTCGACACAAATATCAATATTCACATATCTTTCCTTTGTTGAGACAAGTTCTGGAACCCTTATTCCGCCGCCATTCTTGGGTAGCTTAAACACTCCTTTGTCCAGTTGCTCTGCACCAAAAGACAAACGCGAATCATCCAGGCATAATTGCATTTTTGGGCACCCTTTCATTCATTTATTCTGTGAATCTGTATCCATTCCATTAACCCAGTGCACCCACGGAAAATATCATTGTATGCTCTTTCAAAGTCCCGAGTATACCATGGATCAGAAACCTCTTTATCTGGTTGATCCGCATATTCTAAAAGCAAATGCATCTTGTTTTCAGGATCCCCTTCTGTTATTCTCTGCATCCGCCATATATTATCCGCATCCATGCCAATCAGAAGGTCATATTTATTATAGTCCTTCGCCGTCATTTTTCTTGCAGTATGGTGCAGGCAGTGTATACCATGTGCAATCAAAGCACGTTTCATCGGGGGATAAATATCGTTTCCTTCCTCTTCATTGCTTACAGCAGCAGAGCTGATTACAAGTTCCTGGCATTTTTCACGTTCTGCTAAATGCCGCATGATCATTTCTGCAGCCACAGAACGGCATATGTTGCCGTGACAGATAAATAGAATGCGTGTTTGGATCATATCAAGTCTCCTCAGGACGTTTTAAAGGTTATATCGATGGAAGAATCAGTACACTTGATTATGGGATGAGTTCCATATAAGGTCTGGCCATATATCTCCTTCATGATTTCGTCAAAACGAGAAGAGGCAATCAATTGGCTCTTCGAATCCTCCTCACCATTCTGGTCAAAGATTACCATAGAAAGAAGACACGAGCAATAGAATACCGACTGGATTTGCTCTGATCGGTGGACTCTTTTCCAAATCATCTCGTCGTCATTCGTCCTGCTCCTCTTTCTCTTCCGCTTCTGTGATTTGGTCGAGGTACGGCTTGTATCTGAGATACTGAATCCGCAATACCGGTTCCCTGATTATGAGCTGAAGAAAAGATCGCGGTTCCACCCAGCGAAAATCAACCGTTTCTCCTTCCTGAAGCCGCACTTCTTTCTTATCGCATGCCACTTTCCCCAGATACGCATAGATTACTGACCGTGTCTCCGGTTTCCGTGTGATCCCAATTAGATCCATTTTTACCGCCGTCAGTCCAGTTTCCTCCATCATTTCCCGCCGAGCCGCCTCTTCAGGTGTTTCACCTGCCAGCACGGAACCTCCGGCGCTGGCCTCCCAGCAGCCTGGATACATATCCTTATGAGCATCCCGCAACGTCAGCAGAAAGCTCCCGTCTCGATGCCGTATCAGAATATCGCAGACAATATGGTATTTTCCTTGAGGAATATCTTTCGCACGTGATCTCTCCCAGGTTTCACCAGTTTTATTTCCCCGTTCATCATACAAATCCCAGACTTCCAATGATCTTTCTTCCATTTGCAGTCCTCCTCTACTGTATGAGTTCACGTAAATCATGTATCTTCAGGTATCCTGTCTCCACATCCGCCTTCGGATTGGCCGCAATCAAAATCGGCAGGACACCCAATTCCGCCGCCCCCTTCAAGTTACGCACACTGTCATCAATAAAAACTGTTTTCTCCGCAGCCACTCCGCTTTTCTCCAATGCGTCCTGGTATATCCTTCTGTCCGGTTTGAAAACTCCCACATAACAGCTGAAAGTTTTGAAAGAGAGATAACGAGAAACACCAATATGGTCAAGCTGTTGTTCAATGCTCGGCCATGTATCAGAAATAATCCCGAGACGATGCGTCCGGCTCAGTACAGACAGCACTTCCGTTATTCCCGGGTAAGGAATATAGTTTTTCATGTTACACGCCCTGTCTTTGGCAATCTGCTTGCATTCCATTTCTGTCAATCCAAGACTGAGCAGATCAGAAACGATGGAATAATATCGGAAAAACTGCCAAATCTCGTCCTTTACCGTTTTCACCAGATGGTTCTGCATCAGAAATCGAAGGCCGGCCTCCACTGCTTCCCGGATTTCTTCTTCACCACGCTGTTTCATCTGTACTCCGGCAAGTTCAAGAAATTTCCCGGTCATCATCCAATCCCCGGAAGCAGGTGCATCCAATGTATATCCCACATCAAAGAAAATTACTTCCTTGTCTTGCAACGGGCTGATCATGTTCAATGCCTCCTTTGAGAACCATTATCCATCAGAATAACCGAATATAACGCCGCCGAATAGATGTATGCAGATTCCACCACAAACCAATCATCATCCATAGCAGGTAGCAGTATGCACCGCTGGTCAGTTGAAAGGGACGGTCTTCGGTATCAAGAATCAGACCGTTGGAAAACAGCACCATACCCTGCTCAGGAATCCGAGATTCATGTCCGCCTTGTACGGGATGCTCCATTTCTTCCCTTCATCGCAATCAGCTTCTGACCATGATCCTGAGATTATCTGCGATTTCTTTCCGATATTTCTACGGAATAGTACAATGTATATTCCATTCTTTTTTATCTGTTTCGTATACACTCGCCAATTTCACTGACTATATAAGTTTTCAATAGCCGCTTCCTGATATTGGCGATGCGTCTTATATTTCCGGCTCTGAACAGTCTGAAAGATTATTGCACAGTCCGATGCCCAGGAAATACGGCTCCGATGATTGAATCATCCCCCCAAACAAGTTTGTGGCATAACAGCGCGTGTGCACGGTATAGAGAAGCATCCCTTCAAGTATCTGCTAAAGATTCCTGGCAAAAGAATATTATGCCAATTCATCTGCAGGAAAATACGCCTATATCAGTCTACAATACCAGGGCCGTTTTTTCCACAGTCGTGTGGGTTTGGACAACAGAAAAAAACTGGATAACGAAAGGATATGCAATTCAATTTCACGCATCGCACTGAACGGAAACAGTATAGTTCACACATGGCCGATAATCACGTCTTCACTTCTTGAACCCAAAAACGTTCTATACATGGCGCAGAAAAACATTGGGGCAGGATTCTTTCCTACCCCAACTTCATTGTTTGTTTCCTATTCTGAGCCGTTCAGTATACGCCCCAAATCTGAACCGGGAAAATATTCTGTTTCCTGGAAAAGCCGTAGTTTTACATTTCTTGAAAGGTTCCCAAGTCCTTGCCCATATATGTATCGGTTCATCGTGTTGTGTAATTGCTTCGTATTGATCTTCATGCTGTCCATTCAATTGATCACAAGATCAGACAGCTTCCTTTTCGGTACATAATGAACATCATTTGCATCCCTGTAGTATGCCGTGTTTCCATCTGCCCCGACATCAACAATCACGATCTTCTCGTTCGGTTTTCCAAGAGCTATCAAAAGAACCGGTGTCAGATAATCGGGCAGTTGGCATACTTTCTTTACATTACCGAGTTCGAAGTTGCCAATCATAAGGCCGCCCAGCCCCTGTTCCGTAGCATAGAGTAGCATAGTCTGTGCAACAATTCCTATATCCTTCTGCAGCCTTCTCATGTTGTCTGTTATTCTCAGGTCCTGGCAAATCACGATGTACCCTGTTGGATGGGAGCCTTCCCTGGGCAAATGAAGTTCAGGTAAAGCTGCCGCATAATGGGTGTAGGGCAGAAGCTTTTCGACTTCGTTTCTGTCATATACGATATAGTACTTCAACCCCTGAAGGTTCGCTCCAGATGGGCACAACCTTGCTATATCCACATAAGCAAGAAGATCTTCCCTGGTAAAATGAAAGCTCTCATCAAAGCCTCTGTAACTTCTGTTTTTCAATACTAGCTCCTTCAGCATCTTCATATGCCTTCCTTTCCTTTTCGGTTTTCCATGTTGCACTGGATACACTGATGCATATTATAAGCCAAAAGAAGATAAAAGTCTCCCATGCGAAAAGGGTCTTGACTATAACTCATATTTCATTGCCAGAATAATACATAATTCCGGTGTGTATTCTCCCCATGCATTCTTCCATTAACATATCCAGAGCTTCTTCAATGTCAACATCCTTCATAATGTCCGGACTGGATGTTTTCGCAATCATAAGCATTGCAGCTGTCTGAAGGTAGGGATTTGACATCAGCTCCTCAGATATCAGGAGAATATGCCTTTTCTGAACAGCGTCAATCAATTCCCATTGTTCCCGCATCTGCAAAGTGCGATAGGCATGTTCAGCCATCAGAGTATTCTGAACCAAGGAGCCAAGCACATTGCGATCAACCACTTTCACAATCACCTGCGGGTTTTTACGGTAGACCCATCCTGCGTCAACAAGAAGATGGTCTTTCTGCAGTCTGGCAGAAACATCATATGCTCCAGCCTTAAGAATCATCACATGTTCCTGTGACGTCTTATGAATCGTAACATAATCCTGTTTGGTTTCCCAGTAAACATTTGCCCGCTGGCATTCAAACAAAGAGCTTGTCCGTTCCTCAAGAAGCACGGAATAATACGTCAAAGCAGAATCTGCTTCTTCCGCTTCTTCGGATATTCCCATTTGTTCAGCATTTGCATCATGAGCTGTTTGAATGGCAGCAAATTCCGCGTGGTCCGAAATATGGTCTCCTCTCAGTTCCGATTCATTGTTCAAAACTGGTTTTCCCGAACCTTCACCTGCACTGTACAGAAGCCGATCACTTCCCGGCATGATTTCTGCTTGTGACCGGTCGTCATATTCCTTTCTGGACGCCTGTTGGTTTTCTTTCGTCCTGTTTGCTCGTTCATCGCTTTGCAGCGATTCATCCATTCCGCTTTCCAAATCTTCGGCATACGTTGACGAAGTATATGCCGTTTCCTCAGGTTTTCTTTTATCATTTATCCCAGAAGCCACATTTTGAATTTCATCATTCAACAGAACGCCAGTTGTCCGTATTCTGCAGGCGGAAAACAACATCATAAAGGTTAGCAGCATAAGAATAAGAAGAGTTCGTTTCATGGTCATATCCATAAGCACTCCCAATACTTCAGATGCAATCTTTGCTTCCAATCTGCTTTTGCCTTGACTATTTCCTCTGTTTCCCCCAGGAGTTCCAAGGCTTTCTTCCTGTCGTCTTCGGAAATAGGATGGTCGCTGTACACCGCTTTTTCAAATACAATCGCACATTCCTCAAAACGTTCCGCATATCCTTCCGGTACGTCTGCCTCTTCAAGATGCCCGGTCCAGGTTCGATACAGGCTATTACCGGGGCCCATATTGACGCCTTCAAGCCATGAAACTACAAGTTGGAAGATAGCCTGAACAGCTTCATGAATCTGCTCGGACTGAAAGATTTCTCTTGCCTGCAATGCCTTTTTTCTTCGTCCATCCAGAAGGACAAAAGGGAGGAACGGGATGACCATGACGACAGCTGTAAGAATCAGCAAAAGCGCGATTTTCAGATAGTTGACCCAGTAAGGAATGGAAATCGGTTCTTTCTCGATTGTCACAAGTCTGTATTCCCTATCCTTTCCGGACATCTGTTCACCACTTGAGAGCGTTTGCGGATGAACATGACGTGTTTCCTGCATACCATATGGCTGTTCCAGACCTTCCACGCTGACCTGAGGCATCATTTTGCTTAACTGATCCCGCACCCACTCCGATGCTGTTTCCGTTGTTTCATGGACACCTGGCCATATCAGAAGAACCGCCAGAATAGCTGCTGCGCTCCATCCAGCAAGCATCATGATCGATCTTTTCGTCCAAGGACGCTGTGCAATGGATAATACGAAAAGTACGTACAGTCCAATATTTGCCAGGGCAGGAAACGGCAGTCCGAAATATATCTGGAAGACATGGAAACTCCCAAGCAGTATAAAAGAAAAGATACGGCTCCCGGTCAGGCAGGCTATCGCAGCCAAGGCAAGAAATAGAGTTCCGAGGAGCACGGACGTGAGCTGTGTCGATTGATTCATATCCACGGGAAAGTGAATATATGCATACGCATTCAGTTGCTCACTTGCATCATACACTGTGTTTGCGAGCACATACAATCCCTGTCTTGCTGCAGGAATTGTGACAAGAAGAGCCATGATAACAGGAACGAAACAGGCACAAATCCAGACCGCTTTTCTCTTCCACTTCTTTGACTCTGCTTTCTTTCTGTTACAGCTTTGTTTTTCCCTGTTCTCATATACCCAGCTTGTTTTCTCATTTTCCCTTACAAGGAGAGTATTTCGTTTTGCAGACAGTTTCCAGTGAATCCTGTTCACGGGATCTCCCGGATGGTAATCCCGTACACATCCTGGTTCGTCCTCTTCCTGTTGCACCTGGAATCTGCTGTCCCATTCAAGATCTATGGCCTGAGCATCCGTATGGTCCGGTGAAAAAATCAACGTACGAAGCCGCGGAACCAATAGAAGCAGAAATGTGCACAGCAGGATACAGCGAGTGCCCATGTTATTTTCAAAAAAGTATAAGCAAACGGTCAGAAGGAACCAGAAACCATAGATCAGACGGCGCTTCATTCTTTCTTCCACATCCCGACAAAGCGACTGCGACGGTCAGGTGATTCCACCGTTCTGACCAGATCAGACAATACTTCCTCCACATTTTTCCTGTCAGAAGTATCCTTCAGAAGAACGCGGTGTCCACATACATCCTGAAAAACAGCCTGAACGTCACTGCCTGTCACATAATCCCGTTCATCCATCCACGCATGTGCCTTGGACATGCGGTCAAGAAAGATGGCCCCACGCGGGCTGATTCCAACTTTTACCGCTTCATGGTTTCTGGAAGCAATGGTCAGGCGTGTAATATAATCCAGAATAGCTTCTTTGGAAGAAACATGCTTAACCTCACTTTGCATGGAAAGCAGTTTCTCTTTTTGCATGACACACTGAACCCGATCCTCAGGATTGCATCCCTGCCTGGCTCTGAGCATGGCCATCTGTGCATCATAATCAGGATATCCCACCGACAGCCGCACCATGAATCGGTCGATCTGCGCAAAAGGAAGAAACTGTGATCCTGCAGCACCGACTGTATTCTGAGTTGCAATCACAAGAAATGGGGTCATGAGAGAATACGTGCTTCCGTCCACGGTTACCTGTTTTTCTTCCATCGCTTCCAGCAGAGCAGACTGTGTTTTGTTGGAGGCTCTGTTGATTTCATCTCCCAAAAGCAAGTTTGCGCA
This sequence comes from uncultured Eubacteriales bacterium, assembly GCA_900321295.1. Taxonomy (GTDB): domain Bacteria; phylum Bacillota; class Clostridia; order Christensenellales; family Aristaeellaceae; genus UBA2943. Next base: position 1,532 of record ONVN01000322.1, on the reverse strand, counting down.
ATTCAGCACGCCCGGGTGATAAACAAACTTACCTGTGCTTTGCTCATACATGGAAAAGCCCACCAGGTCAGATGGCAAGACATCCGGTGTGAACTGCACGCGCTTATAGGCCAGGTCCATGGCATGGCTGAGAGCTACTGCGAGCGTGGTTTTTCCAACACCAGGTACATCATCCAGCAGTACATGACCACCCGCAAGCAGCGCCATGAGAAGTTTTTCAATGACGTTCCTCTTTCCGGCAATCACGTTCTCTACTTCCAATATTACTTTTTCCAGTTCCTGTCGCATACATTTCCTCCTGTATAGAAAGGACAGCAAGTCATAAACACTTGCTGTCGAAACGTGAATTGCCTGTTGTTCATTTCATCAGACATCGTTACACAAGAATGAAAACCACTGAAAAGCTCTGTCTGGCTTTCATTCCTTGATGATGATTCTTCCCTGTGGTTCAGCATACTGATCATCAATCATGTTCTTCATTTCACTGGCAATATACATCCAGATCACATCCCGCACAACAGCAGTTGTGATTGTGCTCTTTTCATTCTCTTCAGCCGCTGCTTTAAACACATAGGAAGAATCCATTCCGTTATAGTTTGCATTGCTGGTAATCACAGCATACTTTGCTTCCATTTCAAGCGGCTTACCGTTGACTTCATCAATCGATACCCTGCCCAATGTTGAAGCTTTGAACCAATGCTCACCATATGCTTCCCCTTTATCATAGGCTGTGGCAGCATCCACCGTATATTTCAATCCAGATACTTGCATGAAGGAAGCACATGCAGCAGAAGATTCTTCCGTATATGGCAATGCCTGTGATGCGGCTTCCAGGGTTTCCAGCAGTTGTGCTCCGGTCATATACACAATTGCAACTTTGTTGGGGTATGGAAGCACCTCTGCAAGCTGCTCAGCCCCAAACTTTCCTTCTGCAACATCTGCACGGAGATTTCCGCCATTCCACAGAGCGACAACATGCTCGGAGTCAACCATCAGCTCCGTATTACCTGCGGCAACATCATCTTCTTCAAAGAATGCGTTGATTTGCCCCGAAACAGCAAACCAGCGCAGCGCGTCTGTCCACAGGTCGCCAAGGTTTGTTTCTCCTTTACGCGCGGCATCATCAGCACCATAAAGTACTGCTGATGTATATGCTTCCAGTGTTTCATCCAGTTCAACAACATTGCCGTGGGCATCCGTAAAAGTCGATGCAGATGCAGAAAATGCGATCCCAAAGCTGAAAAGGAATGCGATTGCAAGGACAATTGCTTTTTTGAATGATTTCATCGTGTGCCTCCTATATTTGTCACATTTTCGCCAAAAAGAAAAGGCCCAAAAGCCATCTTCAGATGAACTTCGGCACCTTCATGATACCCATTTTCAGAACGCTCTTCATCCTTATGACCTGCTTATGCAGATCGAATACAGCTTATGCTGTTGTCCCATATGGTATCACGTGCCTGAAAGAATGTCAACGAGGCTGAAAACATGGATTTGCGCTATAAAACGTAATCGTAGCGGAATTGTCGCTA
>ONVN01000391.1 GCA_900321295.1 uncultured Eubacteriales bacterium | reverse complement strand
GGCTCGCCGCCGTAGAGCTTGTTGCATTCGTCCACCAGCAGGGTGGACAGATTCTTGGCTGTGTAGCCGCACAGGCTCATGGCTTCCATGAAGGTAATGATATCTTCCCGTTTCCAGCCAAAATTGTAGCCGATGCCGATGCCTGCATGGGGACAGCCGTCACTCATGGCAATGAATACATCGTCCTCCTGGAGCCGGATGAGGGATCTGAAAATCTGCTTGCCTCCGATGGTGGTTTCCGTGCGGGGGTATTCCCAGTTTTCGCCATTTCGCAGCACAATCACCTGCGGATTGTCATACTGAATCAGTTCCGCTGTCTGGTTTCGGATCAGGCGGATGATGGTGAAGGTAGAATAGGCCACGCCGCGCATCGAATCCACCGGCAGGGTAGCTGCTATGGTTTCCACGCACTCCTCAATCGACATGCCCGCGGCCAGCATGGTGGAAATGATCTTGCTGGTGAGCGTGGACAGGATGCTGGCTTTCACGCCGCTCCCCAATCCGTCGGCCAGTACGATGACGGTGGAACCATCCTCCTGCTCCACCACTTCCACATGATCACCGCAAAGCTGCTCCCCTGCATGGTTGATGCTTTTATAGCCAATATCACAAGTCAAATCATTCATTGCTGATGGACTCCTTCAGCTTCGACAAAGCGATCTTGGTTTCAGCAGCGGTTTCACCCAGCAAGCTGGCGATTTCCTGCACAATGCGCATCTGCTTGTCCACCACCTTGTCGGCCACCTCTACCGTCTGGCGGCTGATTTCTTCCCGCTGGCGGCGGGTTTCCTCCTCATCGCTGACATCACGCATGATGCACAGCAGCATGCGTCCTTCCTCGGCAGGTACGATGGTCTGCTGGATGGTGCAGCCATATTCAGCCAGGTAAGAGCGCTGATGAAAAATGCCGCGGCCGGTGGTCTTTACCTTCAGGAAAGGCGCAGGATCCAGAATACGCACGACCTGGTCACCCAGCACAGCGTTTTCGGAGCGCAGGTTGAGGATCTTCAGAGCTGCGGGATTGATCTGCTGCACCTCCAGCTGGTCATTGAGCATGATGATGCCGTTGGGACTGTTGCGGGCGATGGTGTCGTTGACGTTTTCGGCCTTCTCCATAAGATACGGCAGACACATCGATATTTCCGCCTTACCCTGAAAAATGGCAATGGCTTTTTCGCGGCAGGTATTATAGCCGCAGGAGCCGCAGTTCAGTTCCTGGCTTGGCTTGAATTTGCCCATTTCGCGCAGAATATCCCGGATTTCGGTCTCGCTGGGCATCATTGCCCGCTGCTCTATGGGTTCAAAGCGCTTGCGCAGCTGTCGCGTTTCCGGCTGCCCGATTTCAAAATCCTTTTCGCCAGCGTATTGAGCTACGGCCAAATAGTCCTTGAGCGGGCTGTGGCCATATTTTTCCATTACCGGACCGCCGGCACAGCTGCCCACGCATGCGCTCATCTCGATGAAGCAGTGGTGGATTTTTCCCTGCTCAATCTCCTTCAGGGCTGCAATGCAGTTTTCCACACCGTCCAGGGCCAGGTAGCTGTAATTCTGCGCTTTCATGGCCATGGTTTTCAGGATACCCCCCGTAGTCGGGAAAAAACGCGCGCGGCTGTGTTCATCGGGCTGCTGCTCTCGCTGAATTTCAACATTCTCTTTTTTCAGCCAGTTCGTCAGTTCCTCGTAGGTCAATACTGCGTCCACTATGCCCTCGTAGTATTCGGCCTCGTCCTTTTTTGCCACGCAGGGACCAATGAAGACGGTTTTCGCATTCGGAATGCGCCGCTTGATGTCTTCACAATGAGCCTGCATAGGCGACAGCACATCCGCCAGATAGGGCAGCAACCGGGGAAAGTACTTCTGAATCAGCAGGTTGATGGAATGGCAGCAGGAAGAGATGACCACATCCCTGTCCTCCTCCATCAGAATACGGTCGTATTCCCGTTTGACCAGCGTGGCGCCAAGGGCGGTTTCCTCCACGTCGTAAAATCCCAGTTTTTTCAGTGCTTCCCGCATGGCCTCGATGCCGACGCCGTCATAGTTGGCCACAAAGGACGGAGCCAGGGACACCACCACCGGATCACCGGTCTGAATCAGCACCTTGGCCTTTTCGGTTTCGTCCACGATTTCCTTGGCGTTTTGCGGGCAAACCACAAAGCAATGGCCGCACAGGATGCATTCATTGCCGATAATGTGTGCCTGATTGCCGGAGAAGCGGATGGACTTCACCGGGCAGTGTCGAATGCACTTGTAGCAGTTCTTGCAGTTGGATTTTTTCAGCGTCAGACAGTTCGGCATTTGTTACACCTTTGCTTTTATTTCTTTTTCGAAGAAGGAAGATACGGTTTCCGGAGACACGGAGAAGAATTCTCCATCGACCGTGACGCACACACCCTGCTGGCATTTGCCCATGCAGAAGGTGCCCCCCAGTTCAATCTTGTCGCTCAGGTTTTCTTTGGCAATCAACTCCTGCAGCCGCTCCACCACGGGACGGGAGCCCTTGATGTGGCAGGAGGAACCGATACATACAGTGACTTTCATAGTCGTATCTCCTTTATTGTTTCAATTTGGACGAAAATGGGACGGTCTGTCCCTCATGCATGCGAAAAAACGGTGATGCCCTGAAGATGCGACAGCCTTTTCGATTGGAAACCTCAGGGGGCTGATCCATCGCTGGGAAGCAGCCGCGTGCTGCTTCCCCTATCCGTTTCCTGCCGCAAAAATGTGCATTTCCGGAATCTTCAGATGCACAGAATGTGATTTACAGCAGCTTGACACATCGAATGCGTGTGGTTTCCTCGCCGCCCTTAATGATACTCCACCACGTTGGCCCAGGAGAGCAGCAATTCCCGCTCCTTTGCGTTGCCCTTGACCGACTGACTTGCTGCTACGATGGGCATCCATTTCTGCACGTACTGAATGGGTGTTCCGCTCTTTTCACAGAACAGGTTCAGGTATTCCTTGGCTCCTTCGGTATCGCCATGCAGCCAGAACAGAAGATAGGTACGGGCCACATCGGCAGAGGCGTTGCCCTGGGTTACATGACTCCAGTCAATGATATAGGGCGTACCATCCTCACTGATGATCACATTGGAAGGCCAGAAATCTCCATGGCAAACCTTATTGTGGGTGGGCATGCCTTCCAGGCGGGCATGAAGATCGTAGCGGGTGGTTGCGTCCAAATCGGCCTGGCTGATCTTGCGGCTCATTTTATCCTTGAGCCGGTTCAGCATGGGACAGGTTTTGCTGTGCACTTCCATCTGGATATCCACGAACTGATTTAAATATTTCGACTTATTG
>ONVN01000316.1 GCA_900321295.1 uncultured Eubacteriales bacterium | reverse complement strand
GCGCTCGCTGATACGGTGATTCTTGGAAAAGTAATCCGGACCGTTACAGGACTTCATGCCGCTTTTGTGGATATTGGTGACGAAAAGAATGCCTTCCTTCCAATCGAAGAAAAAAAGTTAGGGGAAGGAGCACTCTATACAGGTCTGACGGACAAAATACAGCCAGGAGACCGTGTGCTTGTACAGGTCCGACGTGAGGCAATGGGTACAAAAGGAGCGTTTCTAAGCCGGGATATCTCTCTTGCAGGCTCACTGGTAATCCTTATGCCACGAAACAACATGATCGGTATCTCTTCCCGGATCACTTCAGAAAGCAGGCGGGAAGCCCTGAAAAGACTCGGCCATTCTATCACGCACGAAGAATTTGGAATTGTGATGCGTACAAGTTCAGAAGACGCGGATGATGAAGAAATTGTCGCGGAAGTTCGGTCATTGATGGCGGTCTGGGAGACGATTATGAAAAAGGCCCCTGTAGCCCATGCGCCGTCGGTGATCTACAGAAAAACCGGAACCTTTGATGCGTTGGTCACAGACTATGCACCAAAAGGAATTGATTCGATCTATACGAATGATCAGAGAATCTATGATGAATACAGCATCGACTATCGAGTCATTAAAACGGATGCGGACCCGATAGCCCAGAGGGAACTGGAACGTGAATGCATGCGCGCTCTTGAACGGCGCATATGGCTGAAAAGCGGTGGAAATCTGGTTATTGACGAATGTGAGGCCATGACCGTGATTGATGTCAACACCGCGAAAAACACGGGAAGCAGAAAAGACCGTCATCTGCTGATGCGTACGAATATCGATGCATGCTATGAAATCTCGCGGCAGCTGAGACTCAGAAACATCGGTGGTATTATCCTTATTGATATGATTGATATGGAAACGGATGACGAGCGCAATACAATTCTTGCAACGCTGAAGGACGAACTGGAGAAGGATCGCATAAAAACTGTCGTTCATGGCTTTACGAATCTGGGCTTAATTGAAATGACAAGACGCAGAAGCCACCGAAAAATCAGGGATTACAAGAGCAGGGTATGCCCGGTCTGCAAAGGAGCAGGCTATGTGTATAAAGACGGTTTTTCAGAAGTGAATGGAACAGACCAGAATCAGACACAGGTCTTCCCGGTATTGGGAGAAGGAGAGGCAGCATGCCTGAGAGAAGCAGAAAGCTGAATTATAGAGAGTTAGAGGAACAGCAGCAATATATCGAAGATATTCGGACGATGGCTGACCGTCCGCAGACCTATCATGTGGTGACGTATGGATGCCAGATGAATGCGCATGATTCGGAAAAAATTGCAGGCATGCTGCAGGAGATGGGGTTGACAGAGGCAAAGATCAGAGATGAAGCCGATTTTGTCATCTTTAATACTTGCTGCGTACGTGACAATGCGGAAAGAAGAGCATTGGGGAATGTAACCTGGCTTAAGGAAGTCAGGAAACATAATCCCAAGCTGATGATTGGCGTTTGCGGGTGCATGATTCAGGAACCCGGTATGGCAGAAAAGATTGTCAAGCAATATGGATTTGTGGATCTTGCGTTTGGCACTGCCGTTCTTCACCGATTTCCTGAATTCTTCTGGAGGGCACTTCATGAAGAGCATGTTATTGTCGAAACAGGAGGAGAGGATGTCATCGTGGAGGGCATGCCTGCACGACGTCTGCGTCATGATGCTGCGTATATCAGCATTATGCAGGGATGCAATAACTTCTGCTCTTTTTGCATTGTTCCCTATGTACGCGGACGAGAGCGGAGCAGAGACATGAAAGAAATTCTGTCTGAAGCCGCTTTCCTTCACGAAAATGGCTGTCATGAAATCATGTTGCTTGGTCAGAATGTGAACAGCTATGGGAAGAACGAGAAAGGATCCGCGTTTCCTGAACTTCTGAAAGCTTTGGATGATGTCGGGATTGAGCGCATTCGTTTTATGACCAGTCATCCCAAAGACTTATCGGATGAACTCATTGATGTCATGGCAAATGCAAAGCATGTGCTACCACAGTTCCATCTTCCTGTTCAATCGGGAGATGACGATATTCTCCGGCGGATGAATCGGCATTACGACCGAAAGCATTACCTCGACCGTGTGCAGAAACTGAGAAGCGCAATTCCGGGAATTGGATTAACAACGGATCTGATTGTTGCATTTCCGGGCGAGACAGAGGAACAATTTGAACATACACTGTCGCTTGTCGACGAAGTCGGATATGATTCCGCATTTACATTCATCTATTCTCCCAGAACAGGAACGGCTGCTGCGAAAATGCCGGATCAAATTCCGCCCGAGGTCGCCAGCGATCGCATACAGCGCTTGATCGCTCTTCAGGAAAAACGCCAGAGAGAAGAAATGATGCGCTTTGTTGAAACCCAGGAAGAAGTACTGATCGAAGGCCTGTCAAAACGAAATGCAAATGAAATATCCGGGAGAGGAAAACACGGAATATCTGTTACGATCAGTGGATCAGAAAATGATATAGGAAAAATTATTCCTGTGCAGATAACAGGGGTCAAGCTGAATACTCTTGCTGGAATCCGTATGGATGAATCGGGATGTCAATGATGGGAAATGCTCAATGGTATCTCCGGTATCTTGCGCTTGGTTCATTTTGATAGGATAACAGCCAAGGAAACAATCGGCTGAAAAACAGTTCAGGAGCACTTGCTGCTGATGTTATGAATTGTCTGAAGTATTCTGAAACGCAAATGAAACGTTCAGAATGCGGCGTATGCAGACAGCCGGGAAAGGACGTTAACATATATGGCATTATCACCTATGATGCAGCAATATCAACGCATCAAGGAGAAGTACAGTGACTGCCTTCTCTTCTTTCGAGTTGGGGATTTTTATGAAATGTTCTTCGACGATGCGCATACCGCATCCCGGGAGCTGGAATTAACACTGACCGGAAAGGACTGCGGCCTTGAAGAGCGGGCACCAATGTGTGGCGTTCCATTTCATGCTGTGAATAATTATGTCGAAAAACTGGTTGCCAAAGGATATCGTGTAGCCATCTGTGAGCAGATGGAGGATCCTGCATTAGCGAAAGGCCTTGTGGAACGCGACGTGATTCGTGTCTATACAGCTGGAACGCTGAACGATCCGTCCATGCTTGATGAGCGAAAACCAAGCTATATATTGGCTGTATCCTTTTTCGGGAAAGGCTGCGGACTGGCATTTGCCGATGTATCCACCGGTGAGTTCCAGGTATATTCCATAGACAGTGTGGATGAACGCCTCAAAGATGAGATGGCTCGAATTGAACCAGGTGAAATCATTACACAGGACATTGAAAAACTAAACGGTTTTCTGAATGAAGATGGGCCTGCGGTTTCACGTCAGCCAGCGGCTTGGTTTTCGCTGCACTCAGCCGGAGATGCACTTTGCAATCACTTTCACGTCGCTGATGTATCCTCGCTTGGACTTGGCGATGACCGGAAGGCGGAGATCAGTGCTTCAGGAGCTCTGCTGAAATATCTTGCAGAAACTCAGAAAAATGCGCTTGAACATATAACCGGTTTGCGATTGTATCACGGTGCAGATTATATGCTGCTTGACAGTCATACGCGCCGGAACCTTGAATTAACGGAGTCCATCCGGGGACGAAACAGGAAAGGAACGCTGCTTCAGCTGCTGGATAGAACCAGCACGGCAATGGGTGCGAGAATGCTTCGCACCTGGATAGAGCAGCCTCTGCTGAACCGGATGCGCATCAATAAACGTCTCGACTGCGTGGAGGAATTTGCGGCCCAGCATATTCTTACAGAGCGCATTGCAGAGGAACTATCAAATATTTATGATATTGAACGGCTTCTCTCCAAAGTATCATATTCTTCATTGAATGCTCATGATTGTCTTTCTCTCCGGGCATCTTTCAGCAGGATTCCTGGGATAATTGACATGCTCACCTCATGCCACAGTCAAGGTGCACTTGAAATCCTGAACAACCTTGACCCTCTCTCCGATATTACCGATCTCCTTGAACGTGCGATTCACCCGGACGCACCTGTGGTCATTACGGAAGGGGGCATCATCCGGGATGGTTATTCCCAGGAACTTGATGAATACAGAGAAGCGGCTACGAACGGAAAGCAGTGGATTCTGGACCTGGAAGCCAGGGAGAAGGAAAGGACCGGTATCCGTAATCTGCGAGTGCAGTATAACCGGGTGTTCGGGTATTACATTGAGGTTACGAAATCTTTCCTTTCACAGGTGCCCGACAATTATATCCGTAAGCAGACGCTTACAAATGCAGAACGATTTATGACCCCCGAACTGAAAGAGGTTGAGCAGAAGATTATGGGCGCTCAGGAACAATCCGTGCGTCTTGAACTTCGCCTGTTTACAGAGATAAGGAATCAGATTGCTGAACAGATTGCCCGTATTCAGAAAACAGCAATGGCGCTGAAAACACTCGATGCGATCCTGAGCCTTGCAAGAGTCGCCAATGAATATCAATATGTACGGCCCAACATCACAGAGGATGATGTTCTGGAAATACAAGGAGGCAGACATCCTGTTGTAGAACAGATGATTCCATCTTCCGGATTTGTTCCAAACGACACGATGATGAATGGTGAAGATGCAAGAATGCTTATCATTACGGGCCCCAACATGGCAGGTAAAAGTACATATATGAGGCAGGTTGCCCTGATTACTTTGATGGCGCATATTGGGTCTTTTGTTCCTGCAGAACATGCAAGCATTCCGATTGTTGACCGCATTTTCACAAGAGTCGGCGCATCGGACGATCTCGCCAGTGGTCAGTCGACATTCATGGTTGAAATGGCAGAAACTGCAGCCATTCTCAGAAATGCGACGCGAAAATCGCTGATTATCCTTGACGAGATTGGGCGTGGAACATCCACGTTTGATGGACTGGCGATTGCCTGGGCGGTTGTGGAATACATCTGTGACAAGAAACATTGTGGTGCGAAGACACTTTTTGCAACACATTATCATGAATTGTCAGAACTTGAAGGGCACCTGGAGGGCGTTCAGAATTATTGCATTTCCGTGAAGGAACACGGTGAGGATGTTATATTCCTTCGTAAAATCGTACGGGGTGGAGCGGACAAATCCTTTGGCATACACGTTGCAAGTCTTGCCGGTATCCCTCATCCGGTTTTGGTCCGGGCACATGAAATCCAGGCGCGCCTTGAAGTCAGTGATATCAATCAGAATACGATTTCGCAGAGCATTCTTGGTGAAGAAGAAAAACGGGAAAATGAACAGGTCAACCTATTCGAATATCAGAAGACGGAAATCATCAATGAACTTCAGGCCATTGACATAATGGCCTTGACACCGATCGATGCAATGAACAAACTCTTCCTTCTGAGAGAGAAAGCACGGAAGCTGTGAGGGCAACCATGGAAAAGCGGATTCGACCCCTTTCAAATGAAATGATTGGGAAGATCGCTGCAGGTGAAGTTGTTGAAAGACCTGCTGCAGCGATCAAAGAGTTAATTGAAAACAGCATGGATGCAGGCGCAACCAATATTACCGTTGAAATCCGGGATGGCGGCATCACCTATTTTCGAGTGACAGATAACGGGAGCGGTATTGATGAGCGTGACATCCGAATGGCCTTTGAACGTCATGCGACCAGCAAGATTTCCACACAGGAAGAATTGAACGGAATTGAAACCCTTGGCTTTCGCGGTGAAGCACTGGCAAGTATTGCAGCGGTAGGACGTGTGACTTGTTCTACAAAGACAAAGCAGGCAGTCAATGGTGTGAAACTGGTTAACGAAGGCGGACAAATAGTATCCATTGAACCGACTGCATGCCCGGATGGGACAACGATCACCGTGCGGGATCTGTTTTACAATACCCCGGTCCGTCTTCAATTCCTGAAACGGCCCGCAACAGAAGGCAGCTATGTTGCTGATGTGGTGATACATGCTATTCTTTCCAGACCCGATGTTGCTATTCGTTTTGTCAACCAGGGAAAAACGATATATCGTTCACCGGGGGATGGAAAACTTGAGTCAGCTGCCTATTGCATTTTTGGCAATGAAATGCTGCGCAAGACAACCCGCCCTGTCGATGGACACATGAATGGCGTGGTGATTCAGGGATTTGTTGGTGTTGGCGAATCCGGGCGGGGCAACCGGAACGCAGAAATGTTTTTCATTAATGGAAGATATCTTCAGTCATCCCTGCTGTCCACGGCCGTCGAAGAAGGAACACGGGAGCGCGTCATGATTGGACATTTTCCCATGTGCATACTGCACTTGACGATGCCATTTGACAGTGTGGACGTGAATGTTCATCCGAATAAGCTTCAGGTGAGATTCCGGAAAGAAGCTGAAATTGAGAACGCGGTAGCTACTGTGGTCAAAGATGCATTGACAGATAAGGACATTTTCAGCCAGCCTGAAGTGCTTCATATGACGAAAGAGGAACCGCGTCGAAGTATCGTAACAAGCATTCCCACCATTCTGCCTCCGGAATCACCAATAGAAAATCAGAGGAAACCTGACCCGATCGTGCTTCCTGAATCGCCTGTCTCTTCTGCGTTTTCATCGCACAAAACTTATGAGCTTCCGGCTTCTTTAGAAACAGCATCTGTAAAATCGCAAGAGATATCAAAACCTGGATTTTCACAGAAATACAGTCTTGACAAAACAGCTCCGCTTGCGAATTCTTTCAACTGGAAGGATACCTCAAAAGAGCCGGCAGGTGATGAAACGGTGGAGGCTATTTCCTTTATTCCAAATGAAGAAAAAAAGAAGATTCGTCTGATCGGGAATGTTTTCAAGACATATATTTTATTAGAATATGATGATCAGCTTGTGATGATAGATCAGCACGCAGCACATGAGCGTCTGAACTATGATGCAATGATGAAAGCCTATGATTTGCACAGGGCAGGCCAGGAACTTCTTGTGCCGATCATTGTTAAGGTAACCCCAAAAGAACAGAATATTCTTGAGGAATATAAGAATCTGCTTGAGCAGCTGGGGCTGATTGTGGAACCCTTTGGCGAAAATGAAGTGGCGATTCGTTCGATCCCTATGATACTGGGACAGCCTCAGACGCAGGCTTTCTTTAGAGATATGCTGGATGAGCTGGCCGGGGAACCTCACGGATTTACTCTTGAAAAGAGAAGAACGGCTATTCTTCAAACTGCTTGCAAGCATTCCGTTAAGGGAGGAGAAGCCTTATCAGAAGAGGATATGCGATATCTTGTGGAGCAGTTGATTGATCAGCATGTAACACCAACATGTCCGCATGGGCGGCCTCTTGTTGTTTCATTAAGTCACACGGAGCTGGATCGGAAATTTCGCAGGATTCAGCCTGATTAGTGGAGGCACACAATGACGTGCTATGTGATTGCAGGTCCAACAGCCTGCGGAAAATCGGATCTTGCTCTGAAAGTTGCAAAAGAATGCAATGGCGAGATCGTCTGTATGGATTCCATGCAGATCTATCGATATATGGACATTGGAACAGCCAAACCAACAAAAGAGGAGCAGCAGGAAATTCCCCATCATATGCTGGATATTGTTGAGCCATGGGAGAGCTTTTCAGTTGCAGCATACTGTTCCATGGCAGAAGCATGTGCAGCGGAAATAATCCAACGGGGAAAGACTCCTGTTTTTGTCGGAGGAACCGGGTTTTACCTGCGAGCATTGAGACATCCCATGGCGATGGGTGGTACTTCAGCATCCCCAGAAACACGGGCTTTATTTGAACGGGAAGCACAGGAAACAGACGGTCCACAACGACTGCATGCAAAATTGGAAATGGTTGATCCTGTAACGGCTGGCCGCCTGCATGTAAATGATGTAAGACGTGTGATTCGTGCCCTTGAAGTCTATGCTGTGACAGGAAAACCATTTTCTGATCAACCTGTACTGGATCAGGTAAAACCAAGATTTTCGTATCGCGTGATCAGTCTGAACCGTGAACGGTCACTTCTGTATGAACGGATTGAACAACGGGTAGATCAAATGATCGAGATGGGTCTGATAAAGGAAGTTGAATTGCTTCTGGAAATGGGTGTCTCCCCACATGCTCAGGCAATGCAGGCAATAGGATATAAGGAAATCATACCACTTATACAAAAGCAGTGTTCTAAAGACGAAGTGATTGCACAACTGAAATTGAATACACGCCATTATGCAAAAAGACAACTGACCTGGATGCGAAGGGAAGAGGATGTTCTTTGGCTGAACGCAGACCAGCCTGATGCAGGCATGAAGGCGATACAGTATCTGACTCGAAAGGAAAAAGAGGCATGACCATTCAAGAAATCATTGAAACAGCGGAAAAAGATCTGAAAGACAGGTTCTCTGAAATTGAAAAGACGGAAGCATACTGGACCCGCCGCATCCTGAAGGCGTTTCAGGAGAAAGAAGTGTCCTATCGTCATTTTGCGGGAACAACGGGCTATGGAAATGGTGATATAGGGCGGGATACGCTGGAGTCGGTATTTGCTACTGTTTTCGGAGCGGAAGCGGCCATTGTCAGACCCAGTATTGCAAGTGGCACTGCTGCGCTTGCACAGACTTTGTATGGCCTTGTTTTGCCTGGGGATGAAATCGTATCAGCGACAGGGCGTCCCTATGATACAATGGAGGAAATCCTCGGAATAAATGAAGGGGAATGTGCACCTGGCTCCATGAAGGAAATGGGGGTATCCTATAAGGAAGTTCCGCTGACAGACTCGGGAGAGATCGACTTGCCAGCTGTGGAAGCTGTAATCACGAAAAACACGAAACTGATCATTGCGCAAAGAAGCCGCGGGTATTCATGGCGTCCATCACTCATGCCAGATCAGTTCGAAGGACTCTGTACAATGATTCATGAAAAGCATCCCGGAATCAGGGTTATGGTGGACAACTGCTATGGTGAGTTTGTTGCATTTTGTGAGCCAAGTGAAAAAGGTGCCGATGTTTGTGTGGGCAGCCTCATCAAAAATGCGGGTGGCGGGCTTGCACCGACTGGTGGATATATGGTTGGAAAAAAGGACGCTATAGAGCGTATTGCCTCACATATCACCGCGCCTGGCATTGGGCTTGAAGTTGGTTCTTATGCGCAGGGATATCAGCTTTTCTTCCAAGGACTCTTCATGGCACCGCATACAGTTGCTCAGGCTATCAAAACAGCATGTCTTGCTGCAAGGGTTTTTGAAATCCTTGGTCTTCAATCCGTTCCAGGATCTATGGAGAAACGATCAGACATTATTCAGGCCATACGTCTGGAAACACCGGAAAGGTTGATTCGTTTTTGTCAGGGAATCCAGATGGCAAGCCCCATTGATTCCATGGCGATGCCAGAACCCTGGGACATGCCCGGTTATACTGACCAGGTCATTATGGCTGCGGGGACATTTGTTGCTGGCGCTTCGATCGAACTCTCTGCAGATGGTCCCATGCGTGCCCCTTATACAGCATATCTGCAGGGAAGCCTGACGTATGTACATGGAAAAATTGCCTTGGAGAAAGCATTGGAACATATGGTTTCAGGCAATGCGATTCGCATTCCCTGAAGAGACTAAATGTTGACAAGCTATAGAGGTTTTTCTATAATTCTCATGTCTCAGCTTGGAATATCTTATGCATAGGAGGAGTCCATATGGATTTGGTTAAACTGCAGGATGTATGCCGTCAGGTTCGGCGTGATATCATTATCATGACGAATAAAGCGGGTGCAGGTCATCCCGGCGGGTCTCTTTCCATCGTTGAAACACTGGTATCTCTGTATTTTGATGTTATGCAGGGTATTGACCCGAAAAATGACAAGAATCCCGATCGAGATCGATTTGTTCTATCAAAAGGCCATGCTGCGCCGGCTCTTTATGGGACCTTGTGTGAGAGAGGATATTTTGGCCGTGAAGAATTTGATGGTTTCCGTCAGCTTCATGGTATTCTTCAGGGACATCCGGATACGAAAAAATGCCCTGGAATCGATGCATCGACGGGCTCTCTTGGTCAGGGTATTTCCATTGCTGTAGGTATGGCTTTAGGCGCAAAGCATACTGGAAACAAAGCTCATGTGTATACCATCATTGGCGACGGTGAAAGTGATGAAGGCATGGTCTGGGAAGCATCCATGGCTGCTGCCCACTATAAACTGGACAACCTTACCGTGATTCTGGATCATAATGGTATGCAGATTGACGGTACGAATGATCAGGTTATGAGCCTTGGTGATGTGAAAGCCAAATTTGCTGCTTTTGGATATGATATTATTGAGGTTGCAGACGGCAACGATCTGACACAGGTTTTGGAAGCCCTTCATGCGCCTGCATGCCCGGGAAAGCCGCGTATGATCCTTCTGCAAACACTCAAGGGAAAAGGTGTTTCCTTTATGGAGGGCCAGGTAGGCTGGCATGGTAAGGCACCCAATGATGAGCAGGCCGCGCAGGCGCTGAAAGAACTGGAGGGCTGAGCAATGGAAAAGAAATCAACTCGTGTTGCATACGGTGAGTCCCTTGTAAAGCTGGGCGCCGAAAATGAGAAAGTTGTTGTTCTGGATGCCGATCTTGCACAGGCTACAATGACGAATTACTTTAAGACTGCATATCCTAATCGCTTCTATGATTGTGGCATTGCAGAAGCAAATATGGTTGATATGGCTGCTGGTATGTCAACCATGGGACTGATCCCATTCTGCTCTACATTTGCTGTATTTGCAGGCAGAAGTTATGATCAGATCCGCAATGGGGTCTGCTATCCGCATTTCAATGTGAAATTTGGTTTTTCGCATGCTGGTGTTACATTGGGTGAAGATGGTGGTTCTCATCAGGCCATAGAAGATCTTGCCCTGATGCGTGTTCTTCCTGGCATGACTGTCTTTGTACCAAGTGACGCAAATGAATGTGAACAGTGCGTTCGTGCTGCTGCAGAAATCAACGGCCCGGTTTATATCCGGACGGCACGTCTTCCTTCTCCTGTTTATGATCCCCGGCCTTTTGAAGTTGGAAAGGGCACTGTGATCAGAGATGGAAAGGATTGTGTCATCTTTACCTGCGGTATCATGCTGGAGCACACGCTTGAGGCAGTTGAGATTCTGAAAAATGCAGGCCTTGATCCTGCACTCGTATCTTTCCATACTTTGAAGCCTTTCGATAAACAGCTGGCGCGCGAATATGCAGCAAAATGTGGCCGGGTATTCACCGTTGAAGAGCACTCAGTGATCGGTGGGCTCGGAGATGCTGTAGCAGACGCGATTTGTGGTACAGGTTCTTTCACGTTCAGGAAAATTGGTATTAATGATCTCTTCGGACAGTCCGGAAAACCTGCGGCTTTACTGAAGGAATATGGTCTTACAGGTGCTCAGATAGCGGATACAGTGATGCATGGATAAACGAAGGAGCTGTGAAGAAAAGGATTGAGCAAATCCTGAGCTTCACAGCTCTTTTTCTATTTGTGTGAAAACATAACCTGTTCGACGTTTTTTCCATCGCCTCACTTTTCTGCAAAAAAAGTGAAGGAATGCTTAGAAACTGATTAACTTTGACTTTTAATGCAGGATTTGC
>ONVN01000133.1 GCA_900321295.1 uncultured Eubacteriales bacterium | reverse complement strand
TCGCCATGAAGGGCAGTTCGCGCATGACTCTCTGGCGGATGACCTTTTCATAGACCACCATGCCGTCACACACGTTCATCATGATGTTCAGGATGGCATCAATTCCCAGGAAGGCTTCCGCCACGGCAATGCGCTTGTTGGCGGAGTCATCCAGCGTCCTCTCGAAGAACTGGCAGGAGGTCGTAATCGCCGTGTTCAGGGTATCCACCATGACGTACCGGGAAAGTGCATCAATGCGCTCGCAGCGCATGGGATTGCGCTTGTAGGGCATGGCAGAGGAGCCGATCTGGTTCTTCTCAAAGGGTTCTTCCATTTCCTTGAAGCTGGCCAGAAGGCGCATGTCATAGGCAAACTTGCTGGCAGACTGAGCGATCCCGGACAGCACGGAAACCACCTGGTAGTCCACTTTTCGGGAATAGGTCTGACCGGAAACCGGTACAACCCGGCTCATGCCCAGCATGGCGGCAATCCGGTTCTCCACGCCGCGGACCTTGGCGGTATCGCCGTGGAAGAGCTCCATGAAGCTGGCCTGGGTGCCCGTGGTTCCCTTGCTGCCAAGGAGGGCCAGAGAGGCCAGGCGGTGCTCCACTTCCTCATAGTCCATATAGATCTCGTTGAGCCAGAGGGTGGCACGCTTGCCCACCGTGGTGAGCTGGGCAGGCTGAAGATGGGTATAGGCAAGGCACGGAAGCGCCTTGTAACGGTCAGCAAAGTCCGCCAGCAGGCCCATGACCGTCAGGAGCTTTGAGCGAACGAGCTCCAGCGCTTCCTTCATGATCAGCACGTCGGTGTTGTCCCCGACATAGCAGGACGTGGCCCCGAGATGGATGATCCCTGCCGCGTCCGGACACTGCAGGCCATAGGCATAGACATGACTCATGACATCATGGCGGACCTCCCGCTCACGGCGGCGGGCATCGTCATAGTTGATGTCGTCCCTGTGCGCTTCCATCTGGGCAATCTGTTCATCGGTGATGTCCAGACCCTCCGCCTGCTCGGCACGGGCCAGGGCAATCCACAGTCTGCGCCAGGTGCGGAATTTGTGATCCTCCGAAAACAGGAACTGCATCTCCGGGCTTGCATACCGTGTGGAAAAAGGGCTTACATAGCTGTCCGTTGCCATCTTGCTTCCTCCTGTGAAAAAGTCAGCGGCCGTGAGAGCGCGGCCGCCGGATGCATTTACTGATACTTATTGATGACGCACTCCTGCCCTTTGCTGCCGTCAACCGGAAGCTCGCAGGTGAACAGGGAAATCCTGTTGTCGGCGTCCAGACTGTCCCAGACTTCCTTCGTCCAGGTTGCCAGGTCGCCCAGAACGCTGACGCGTTCCGGTTCGCCCTCAAAGGACGGAATCGGATTTCCGTCACAGCGGTAGGTGTGAATAAACGCACCTTCGCCCTTGGGCATGGTGGAGTATTCAAAGAACTGGCGGATCACCACATCGGGATTTCCGCGGTCGCTCTTGAGGATGGAGAAACGGAAAGCCGCATTCCCGTCCGCAATCTCGACAAGGCCGGAGATCCGGGGGGTGTAGTTGGGCATATCCGGTTCAAACGTCCTGGTGCGCAGGGCTTCCTCAAAAGACTTTCCGGCTTCGATATAGTCCCGGATCGTGTCCGTCTGGTCGCCGTTGGTGATGATATGGACACCACCGGAAAGATGACGGTACGGTGCGTAGATAATGAGCCGCGGGTCAATCATTTTGGACTCGTCGTAGGCACGGGTTTCAAGGGTATCCGCATCCGTCTTCACAAAGATGCGGTTGCGGCTGTTTTCACTGCGTCCCATGATGAAATACGCAATGCGTGCTGCCGTGCCTTCTTCATTCATGCCCAGGACAATGCCGCGGCCGGGATAACGGTTGCCGGCCAGAAGAGATACCATGTTTTCCATAACTGCCCTCACTCTTCAATGTGCAGGCGGCGGGCCATTTCTTCATAGGCCTCGACAACCCCGCCCATGTCACGACGGAAACGGTCCTTGTCCAGCTTCTCATGGGTGGTGGCATCCCAGAAGCGGCAGGTGTCCGGAGAGATTTCGTCCGCCAGCACCAGGGTGCCGTCGGCGGTGACACCGAATTCCAGCTTGAAGTCGATCAGTTCCACATTCACTTCCTTGAAGAAGCGGATGAGGAGCTTATTGACCTTTAGGGCATACTCGGCAATCTTCTTCATCTCTTCATCGGTAGCCCAGCCCATGGCGGCGATATGATACTCATTGACCATCGGATCATCGAGTGCATCGCACTTGTAGCAGTATTCGATGACCGGCTTGCGCATGGGGGTGCCTTCCGGAATGCCCAACCGCTTGGACAGACTGCCAGCCGCCACGTTGCGGACAATGACTTCCAGGGGCACGATGGTGACCTTCTTCACGACGGTCTCACGGTCGATAAAATACAAAAAAAAATGGGTGGGGACACCATTCT
>ONVN01000314.1 GCA_900321295.1 uncultured Eubacteriales bacterium | reverse complement strand
TGATCAAGACCGCATCATTCTCGTGCGCCAGTCCCGTGTTGCAGTCGATAGAATTACGCATGAAATCCCAGCAGGTAAACTGGATGCTCCTGACGAGGACCCGCTCTGCTGTGCAAAACGTGAGTTGTCAGAAGAAACAGGCCTCACCGCAGATCATTGGCAGAAACTGACCGTACTTGAAACCACCCCGGGCTTCTGCAATGAACGGATTCATATCTATCTCGCTACCGGCCTCCACGAAGGATGCACACATCCCGATGAAGATGAATTTGTCGACGTAGAACGAATTCCTTTTGAGGAGGCCGTAAACCACGTCATGCAGGGAGATTACCATGATGGAAAAACCTGTCTCGGCATCCTCATGGCACATCGCCTACATGCATCTAACGAACCAGTTTAAAGTTTTCTTCCATACCATGGAAATCAAATCCCTGTAATCACGTTTTCCGGAAGGACGGACGATATGTTTTCCCGATTAAAAGCCTTTCTGTTTTCCACGCAGGACCCATATGCAGATGACATACAGGATTTCTTTTCAAGGTTGCCTGAAATTACAACCCAGCGCCTTTTGCTGCGCATGGCGAGGCGAAGAGATGCTTCAGATATTTTCACTTATGCACAAGATCCATTGGTCGCAGAGCATGTTCTCTGGGATGCGCATGTACATTTTTCTGATTCGCTTGCTTATGTCAGATATCTCAGAGAGCAGTATCGCTTAGGAAAGCCTTCCTCATGGGTCATCGTCCTTCAGGCAACCGGAAAAGTCATTGGAACAATCGGATATACAGAATGGGATGAGGAAAATGAAATTCTCGAAATTGGATATAGTTTATCCAGGGAATACTGGAATCAGGGATATATGACCGAAGCACTTCAGGCGGTTATCCGGCTTTCCTTCGATCAGTTGCCTGTTCACCGGCTTGAAGCAATGCATGAAGTCAGTAATCCGGCAAGCGGCCGAGTCATGGCCAAATGCGGTATGAAAGAGGAAGGAACAATGATCGGGCGTGTCTGGAATAAAAACCATTTTTCAGACGTGGTTATGTATGGTATTACGCGTGAGGCTTATACCCGCTCCTGATGTTTTTCATTCGCCGTTCATATGTGTCACGACGTGCCACGGAAAAGCCAAAAAAGCCAAGTACTTTCCCTACTTCCTGATACAGCCCGTGGCTATAGGCAACAAGACCCGCTCTTTCAAGGTGCACCGAACCATTGTCATCCATTAGATCTTCACGAACCATAATCCTGCATATTTCACCAAGGAATAAGTCATGGCTTCCAAGGCGATGTACATCCCGCAGTCTGCACGATATGCAAAGGGGGAAGCCACTTATTGCTGGAGCATATTGCAGTCCACTGTCTTCCGTTTTAAGTCCAAGAGCTGAAAACTTATCAACTTCTTTTCCGCTTTTTACACCACAGAAGTCAAGAACACGCACGTGGTCCTTATCTCCAGGATGTACGCAGAATTCTCCGCTGCGTATAATCAGATCATGTGAATAGCGCTCTGGCTTCACTGAAATGCTCAGCATCGGTGGATGCGTGTTCACAATCCCTGTCCATGCAACCGTCAGAGCATTTGGGTGCATCCCTTCTGCACCACAGGAGACAAGCACGCATGGCAATGGTGAAAGCATCGTTGTGGGATTCAAGATTTTATATTCCATCTTTTCCCTCCTTCATTCCATCAATGCCCGTCTATTGTACATCATTCTCATCAATCAATGCAAATATAAGCAGGTGATCTTATGTGGCTTCATCTTGGGCGTCATGCCAAGCATCGTCTTTTAATGCGGATCATTCAGGGAATGGTCGTTCTTCTGTTTCTTTTCATCCTTGCTTACCCCTTTCTTGAGGCAAACACGCTGACCGTCCACCAGACTCAGATAGGAAATACTTCTTTGTCTGCAGGCATGCGTCCTCTTCGCATCGTTTTCTTATCAGATATTCATATGCAGTCTTGGCCGTTCTTTACGCAGTCCCGGCTTTCAGGCCTGGTACGCAAAATCAATGCCCAGAATCCTGACCTTGTTTTATTTGGAGGGGATTATGCAAATTCTCCAGAACGCACAGAAGCATTTTTCCGTGCGTTACCTGTGATTCGTGCCAACTATGGAGTTTTTGCCGTACTTGGTGAACACGACCGTCCTGAAGACCCGGCGCAGATGTCACTTCTTCGAGCAGCAATGGTCGCAAAAAATGTAACACCGCTTGTCAATGATGTCGTTTCTGTTCGAATCGGTACAGATACGGTCATTCAAATAGCCGGCCTTGATGATATATCGACTGGTTCACCTGCTCTCACTGAAGTATCATCCCAATGCCGTTCTGAACAGTTTGTGATTTTTGTATGCCATAATCCTGAAGTTCTTCCGGATGCCCAAATTGCCTTGGACGCCAGTGGAAAACGCAACTGGTTTGATCTTGGCTTATTCGGACATACACACGGCGGACAAATCGCACCTTTTCGCGAACTGCTTGGGATTGCGCCTACAGTGCCCGATGAGTACACGCACGGGATCCTTACAGAAGGCAAAGCTACGCTTGTCGTGTCCAATGGTATCGGTACAAGTGTGCTGCCCATCCGCTTGTTCTGCCCCCCTGAACTGCATGTCATCATTGCGACCTATCCCCAATAAATGCTTTCATGCAAGTGCCTCCATTTACCGTTCTGCGCGGCAAATGGAGGCACTTTTCATTCCTGATTTTTACAGTTTGAATTCTTCGTTCCATACTTCCAATTGAAGAACACGATAAGCTGGTCTGTAAAGCTTTCTGTACTCCTCGGAATGAGAAACCATCGGACAGCCCTGCAAGCAGTATTCGGTAAGATAATCCTGCATCTCTTTTCGGGAAAACTGAAAGACTCCTTGTTCAGCCAGCTCCAGAACGGTCGGGAAACATTCAGTAAAAGATAACATGCTGCCCGTTTGACATGCTGCCGATTTCACAAAAACATCATTGATCTTTTCCGCGGAGAGCCCCTTGAGTTTTGCCATTCCGAGATATATGCGTACCCTCCCGTTTCCAATGTCCTCCATCAGATAATCAGGCCAGCCTGCATGCGCGGTTTCCATTTCATGAACCAGGTTCTGAAGACTGTCCTTCGGGTCCCGGATCATATGTCCACCACCGAATTCCCGCTGATAACACAGTTTGAGCACATCTCTGCAAGTCATAAACGGATAACGTGTGACATGCAGCAGAACGATATCGCGAAGATCATGGAGAGACATTCAGATTCTGTCCCGCCTTTCCGAGAAACATTACGATCGGTGGAATAAGAACAATATGCAGAATGATACCAGGAACTGCATTAATAAAGGCGCCTGCAAGAAACATCTCCAGTGTAAAAACAGAGCCTGACAATCCCAGAATGACATACTGCGCCAATCCCCATACAACACGTCCGAAAAGCATGGAAAGAATCAACGCTGCATAGACTGCCCAGGTTTTTTTAGGAAGCAGACGAATAAGCAAACCCGCAGCGGCACCATAGGCTGCCAGTTCGAACATCATGCAGACAGCACTTGGAAAAAGCTTAGGCATACCAAACAGAACTGAACGCAAAACCGGAGCTATTGCCCCGACGATCATCCCCCATAACGGACCGCAGACAAAACCACAAATCAGTACGGGAATATGCATCGGACTGAGCATCGCCCCAATCTGAGGAATTTGTCCTGTCACGAAAGGCAATACCATGCACAGGGCAAGAAACATGGAAGAAAAAGTCAGTTTGCGTGCTCCCCTGCTCGTCATACTCTCACTCCGATCTTTTCGCGAAGATGGGCCATAGCGTCCGCAACAATCGCTGAAGATGATGCACTTACACCTGCAACATACGTGCCGCACATATTCATGGGAATCAGTATTCTTTCCGCAGAACACGATGACACCGCATGTGCCATGGAAGGGGAAATCTCCCCCATCAGTGAGTCTGCCATGGCTATTCCGATAGGTCCAATAATCACGTCAGCCGTCCTGCACGCCACAATCAGTGCGTTTTCCCCGGTAGCGGCAGTTTTCGAACCCGCTTTGAGCATACGTTCAGTGGCCATGCTGTTGGTCCCAACCGCCATTAAATCCACATCGGGAAACTCCGTGCGAATCGTTTCAACCAGCTTTTGTCCAAGACGTCCACCCTGACCATCAACCACTACTATTTTCATCCGTTTTTCCTCACATGCACAGTCTTTTTTTGATATCAATCATCTCAGAACACAGTCTTTTCCGCATTCAATATCCTGCAAAAATGTGGAAAACCTCATTCCGAAGGGACGGAAAGAGCAATTCTGTGAAAGTATAGCATGATTTACAGCTTTTTCAACAATTCCAGTATGTCACATGTGCATCATTTCATTTTCCCGCTATACATCAGCTTCAAGCTTCCGACAGACCCTTTTATCAGCCTGACTGATGCCATCATACGGGAATATCCACACAGTCATAAGCAGCTTCGGCTTTTTCTTATATTTGTCAATCTTTTTCATGCCTTGAAAGCAGTTTCTTCATATGCTACAATCGTTTCTGCCTGTCGTTCTCATGTATACAGGCAAAGGAGTTGTCAGATTATTTCAATGACTGATGAAAAAAGTATACAGGCAGAACATGTTGAGTACATTTATGAGGAGAGCAGCGATAAGGTCCTGAAAGGTGTTTCCCTTGAAGTCCGAAAGGGAGAATTTGTCGCGATTCTTGGCCACAATGGTTCCGGAAAGTCGACGCTGGCCAAGCTGCTGAACGCTCTTTACCTGCCTACTGCAGGGAGAATTATTGTATGCGGTATGAATACTTCCGAAGATGCACTGACATGGGATATCCGGCAAAAAGCCGGGATGATTTTTCAGAACCCAGACAATCAGATTGTTGCAACGGTTGTTCGAGAAGATGTAGCTTTTGGCCTCGAAAACATGGGTGTGCCTCATGATGAGATGGTCAGACGAATCGATAAAGCCCTTGAAGCTGTACATATGTCAGAACGGGCAGATTCAGCTCCTCATATGCTGTCAGGTGGTCAGAAACAGCGTGTTGCCATTGCAGGTGTTCTGGCAATGGAACCCGACATCATCATTGCAGATGAATCCACAGCCATGCTCGATCCTAACGGCCGCAAGGAAGTGCTTGATGTCATTCATCGCCTGAACCGCGAAAAAGGCATTACTGTTGTCTGGATTACTCATTTTATGGAAGAAGCAGCAGAAGCTGATCGTGTGATTGTCATCAATAACGGAGATATTGCTCTTGCAGGGACTCCCAATGAGGTTTTTTCGCACGTGGACGAAATGCATCAGATGCATCTTGATGTTCCGCCTATGGCTTCTCTGGCCAATGAGCTCCGCAATGACGGCATGCCCCTTCCTGCAGGGATCCTGACGGTTGATGAAATGACAGAGGAGGTGTGCAGACTCTTATGTCCATCGAACTAAAACAGGTCACACACATCTATTCCCAAGGCAGCGCATTTGAACGCAAAGCACTCGATCATATCAATCTGCGTATTGAAGACGGAGAATTCATTGCTTTATGCGGTCATACCGGATGCGGGAAATCCACACTGGTTCAGCATCTGAATGGTCTTCTCCAGCCTACAGAAGGCCAGGTTCTGGTCAACGGTGAAGACATCAATGGTGAACATGTCAATCGCAGAATGCTTCGCCAGAGCGTCGGGCTTGTTTTTCAATACCCTGAATATCAGCTTTTTGAAGAAACAGTTGCCAAAGATATTGCGTTCGGTCCCAAAAACATGGGGCTTGATGAAGCAGAAATTGATCAGCGTGTACGCAGAGCCATGGAACATGTTCATCTGGATTATCAGAAATATGCGAATTCATCTCCTTTTGACCTTTCCGGGGGCCAGATGCGGCGTGTAGCTATCGCTGGCGTTCTAGCCATGGAGCCGTCTGTACTGGTTCTTGATGAACCAACTGCAGGACTGGACCCAAGAGGACGTGACCGCATTCTTGGAATCGTGAAAGACCTTCATCATGAAGGTGCAACCATTATTATGGTCAGCCATTCCATGGATGACGTCGCATCACTCGCAACACGGATGGTTGTCATGGTGAACGGGACTATTGCAAAAACTGGGTCCTGCCGTGAAATCTTTAAGGATCATGATCTGATGAAAAAAGCAGGCCTTGATATTCCATCGGCTGCAAGGCTTTGCCAGGAGCTGCGTTCAAAAGGTATCCATCTTCCCGATGATCTTTATACCCAGGAAGAATTGCATGAACATATCATTCGTCTCTGGAAGGAGGCAAAAGGATGCTGAACAATATTACACTCGGGCAGTATTATCCGGTAGATTCGGTCATCCATCGCCTCGACCCGCGAATGAAAATCTGTCTGACAATTCTGATGATCATCTGCGTATTTCTTTGTCAGAATCTAACTGGTTTTCTGCTCATTCTTTTGTTTGTAATTGGTGCGTCCCGTCTTTCCAGAGTTCCATTTCGGGTCATGATGAAGGGCCTCAAACCCCTCCGCTTCATTCTGATTCTGACGTTTCTCTTAAACCTGTTTTTTACAAGCGGGACCGAATTGTTCCATGTTGGATTTGTAGTCATCACGCGTGAAGGCCTTCGGCAGTCAATTCATTATAGTCTTCGTCTCATTTTCCTTGTTGTGTCGACTTCACTCATGACACTGACTACAAGCCCCATTGCACTTTCCGATGGTCTGGAAATGCTTCTATCGCCATTAAAAGTAATTCATTTTCCTGCCCATGAACTCGCCATGATGATGTCCATTGCTCTGCGCTTCATTCCCACATTGCTCGAGGAAACCGATAAAATTATGAAAGCGCAGAAAGCCCGTGGCGCAGATTTTGAATCCGGGAACCTTCTCAATCGTGCAAAGGCCATGATTCCGCTGCTTGTTCCTTTGTTTGTCAGTGCTTTCCGGCGTGCAGGAGATCTTGCTATGGCCATGGAGGCACGGTGTTATCATGGCGGTGAAAACAGAACCAGACTCCGGGTCCTCCATATTTCAAGAAACGACTTCATCGCCCTGGGGGCTATGCTTCTCCTTCTCGTCTTGATTATCCTCGTCAACATTTTTGTGCCGAAAGGACTGATCCTGTGAAAAGGATACTGCTGACCTGCGAATATGATGGAACCGGCTATGTCGGTTGGCAACGTCAGATCAATGGTCTGTCTGTCCAGCAGGTACTTGAAGAAGCTTTAACCACATGCTGCGGAGAAACCATTCAGGTCACGGGCAGCAGCCGAACAGATGCCGGTGTCCACGCCGCAGGCCAGATGGTTCATTTTGATACCAGTTCTTCGATCCCACCGGAAAAGTTTCCCTTTGTTCTGAACTCCATGCTTCCGCCTGATATACGTATACAGGCAGGACATGAAGTTCCGCCAGCTTTTCATGCCCGTTTTCTAAGCTGCGGAAAGCTGTACACATACCGAATCATCAATAATGCCCATGGTTCTGCGCTATGGCGTCTGAGGGCATCTCATATTCCCGTACATCTGGATCTCATGCGTATGCAGGTAGCTGCCGACACACTGATCGGCACGCATGACTGTGCAGCTTTCCAGGCTTCCGGAGGAACAGCCAAAACAACAATCCGCACCCTGGATTCCTGCTCTGTTGTGCGCACTGATGACCTCATCACCATTACAGTTCATGGGAATGCGTTTCTGTACAATATGGTTCGGATTATCGCAGGAACGCTAATCGATATTGGACACGGAAGACGCAGTACAAACGCCTTTGAAGAGGCATTTGCAACCAAAAACCGACTGGCTTTAGGCCCCACGGCCCCGCCGCAGGGGCTTGAATTAACAAGCGTTGATTACCCTTCAGAGGCATATGTTCATCCCGAACTGCTCCGATGGCACACCTGAAACAATGTCTGAAAGGATTGCCTATGCTACGTCTTTCCAATATATCACTTCCTCTTGATTTCACCGACCACGACCTTCGTGAAACAGCTGCCAGAAAACTCCGGCTTCCTCCGTCTTCAATCCTGGATGTATCGCTTGTCCGAAGAAGTATTGATGCAAGAGACAAAGGTGACGTCCATTTCGTTACGTCACTGGATGTACAGGTTGCCCACGAAGATACCGTGCTGAAAAAATGCAAGAGCTCTGCCGTTAGGTCTCCTGAGTCCTTTCTTCCCATCATCCCAGCATCCAGCCTTTCATTTCGGCCTTTGATCGTCGGTGCTGGACCGTCCGGACTGTTCGCCGCGCTGATTCTTGCAAAAGCAGGTGCCAGACCGGTTCTCATCGAACGCGGTGCAGATGTCGATACCCGCTCTTCAGACGTTCAGAATATGGTTGACCACGGAATCCTTCTCTCCAACAGCAATGTCCAGTTCGGTGAAGGCGGGGCCGGTACCTTCTCGGATGGCAAACTGACAACTGGCACTAAAAATCCCTGGCAGTCCTTTGTCCTGGAAACCTTTGTGCGTCATGGAGCCCCTTCGGACATTCTGATTGATCAGAAGCCGCACATTGGAACAGACATCCTCCGAAATGTTGTAAAAGGAATCCGTCATGAAATCCTTGCACTAGGCGGTGAAGTCCGTTTCCACACGCGTCTGACTTCCCTTATCATTTCAGACAGAAAAATCTGCGGGGCCATTGTTGATCATGCAGGTATTCCTGATGAAATAAGAACAGAAGCAATTCTCCTCTGTATAGGACACTCCAGCCGCGATACCCTGACCCACCTGTATTCGCAGAATGTTCATATGGTGCAGAAACCTTTTGCCATGGGCGTAAGAATAGAACATCTGCAAGCCAGAATCAACGCTTCCCAGTACGGTGCTTTTTCATCGCATCCTGCACTTTCTGCAGCTTCTTATAAACTGCATTGCACAACCCCGGACAACCGGGGGGTATACACCTTCTGCATGTGCCCAGGCGGTGTCGTCATGGCCGCCAGTTCAGAGGAAAACCGTCTTTGTGTCAACGGAATGAGCTATCACAGCAGAAATGGCCTGAATGCAAACAGTGCTCTTCTCGTCGGCATTCCAGTCTCCGATTTTCCATCCGACCATCCACTTTCTGGCATGCAGCTTCAGCGTACACTTGAACAAAAAGCATTCCTTGCTGGTGGAGGCAACTATCATGCCCCTGTACAACGTGTTGAAGATTTCCTCGCATCCCGCGATACAGTTCGCTTTGGCGAAGTCATTCCCAGCTATCGTCCCGGTGTAACGCAAAGCAATCTGCACACCGTTCTGCCCAGTTTTCTCTGCGATGATTTGTCGTATGGCATAAAACAGCTTGATAAACAGCTTCATGGTTTTGCCCATCCGGATGCGATTCTGACTGCTGTGGAAGCTCGTTCTTCTTCTCCTGTTCGATTGGTTCGCAATGAGGATGGACAGTCCGTTGACCTTTCAGGTCTATACCCCTGCGGTGAAGGTGCTGGATACGCAGGTGGAATTATGTCTGCTTCTGTTGACGGAATCATGCAGTCTCTGCGCCTTCTGCAAAGGGGGACGTCCATATGATCAAAGCGCTCCTCTTTGACCTTGATGGAGTTCTCACTGATACAGAACGTCTCGGCGGCAAAATGATTGATCAAGCAGCACGTCTTCAGGGTTTTTCAATCACGGAAGAAGAATGGAAACCGTTAGTTGGTATTCCCATGATCAAGACAGCGCACGCTATCGCCAGGAAACACCCCTCTGCAGACATTCCACGACTTATGGAAGACTGGAAATGCATTACACTCAATACTGTCAAAACAAATGGAGTTCCTGAAAAAGAAGGAGCTTCTGCTCTCCTTCACTATCTCAAGGGCAAAGGATTTTTGCTTGGTCTCTGCACAAATAACACACGCTCTGTCATTTCAGAATATCTTAAACTCCTTTCTTGGGACTCCCTTTTTGATGTCATCCTGTGTGCCGATGACGTCAAAGAACGTAAACCTGCACCTGATACATATCTTCTAGCAGCATCCCGTCTCAGCTGTGATCCACGGGAATGCGCAGGTATTGAAGATTCCACAGCCGGTCTTCTTTCCGTACACCATGCCGGGATGCACAGCATTCTCATCCCGGACCTCGTCGATGTTCCCGAGGACACGCCAAGGGACATAACGCTGCCCAACCTCTGTGCTCTTCCAAAACATCTGGAATCATTGAACAAGAAAGAAGGATGATCTATTATGTCCGTTACTGAACGTTTTCTTCGCTATATTCAGGTCGAAACAACTTCAGACGAGTCTTCTTCCTCCTGTCCTTCCACCCCTGGACAGTGGAATCTTGCCAACATGCTTGTTTCTGAACTCCAGGCCCTTGGTGTGCAGGATGCACATGTTGACAATAACTGCTACGTCTATGGTACGATTCCTGCAAAAGGCAGCAGCACGCGCAGGATTGGTCTCATTTCACATATGGATACCAGTGATGCCGTAAAAGGACCTACCCATCCGCATATTGTCAAGGCATATGACGGTGGCCCAATCCTGCTGGAAAACGGTACAGTCATTGATGGCTTTGATTTCCTGCCGTCCCTCAAAGGTCTCGATCTGATTGTCACCGATGGTAGTTCCGTGCTTGGAGCAGATGATAAGGCTGGCATTGCAGAAATCATGGAACTGGTCGAGCATCTCATGCAGCCCAACGCTCCGGATCATTGTGAACTGCATATCGGTTTTACACCTGATGAAGAAATCGGACGAGGGGCTGACCTTTTCGATGTAAAAGGATTTGGTGCAGAATATGCATACACGGTGGACGGTGGAGCTCTGGGTGAAGTTGAGTATGAGAACTTTAACGCAGCGAGCTGCGTCATCACAGTCCATGGGATTTCCATTCATCCGGGTTCTTCCAAAAACCAGATGAAGAATGCAGCGACTATCGCCATGGAATGGCATCATATGCTTCCGCCTTTTGAGACGCCTGAACACACAGAAGGTTATGAAGGATTCTATCATCTGATCAGCATGAAAGGTGATTGTGAAGAGGCAACTCTGGTCTATATCATCCGTGATCATGACCGCACCAAATTTGAAGCAAAGAAAGCAACCTGTCAAGAAATAACTGCTTTTCTGAACAACCGTTACGGCTCAGGAACCATTGAATGCAATATGAAAGATTCCTATTACAACATGCGTGAAATCATGGAACAGCACATGGAAGTTCTCGACAAAGCGAAGGAATCATTTACTGCATGTGGGATCACCCCTCTTGTTTCACCGATCCGTGGTGGTACGGATGGTGCCAGACTCAGCTATATGGGCCTTCCCTGTCCAAACCTCTCCACTGGCGGTTATAATTTCCACGGTCGCAAAGAGCTGATTCCTGTCCAGTCTCTTGAAAAAATGGTCAATGTTCTCGAACATCTTGTTACACATGCATAAAAAATGGAGGAGACTGCATGGCATTCTCCTCCCTTTTTTCCATCTTCATTTCCTTACAAATACGATCATTAACAAAAAAGGAGCTCCC
>ONVN01000310.1 GCA_900321295.1 uncultured Eubacteriales bacterium | reverse complement strand
CGTTCTCCCTCATACACCAGGGAAATGTCCAGGAATTTGGTGTAAAAGATTGCATCCTCTTCGCCGCATTCAAGAACTGCCGCTGTTTCCGACAGGTATTTCTCCCCGCTGACTTCCTCAACATGCAGCTCTGCACCTTCCGGAACGCCGGCGTTCTGACCATAGGCTACCGTAATATGATAGGTGTTCCCGCCGATGGTGATGGTCTTCTCAATGGAGCGCGTGACCGCGTAGATGGAGAAACGGTCTGCCTCAAACTCCACCCAGCCTTCCCGGGCTTCAACGGTTGTCACATATTCCGGCATTTCGCCGTCAATATGATAAATATTCAGCCTGCCAGTAAATGCTTCGTCAAAGAAGTGTACCTGCACCTTCTGGTCCGCAGGCTGCCAGGTTCTGCCCTCTGCGCGCTGTTTTTCATTGGCATAGATCCGGATGTCATAAGCAGCGACGACTTCCTCGCCATCAATCGTGATGGTGACCGGCTCCGCCTCAATGATGCCCTTGCCGGGGATTTTCCCGGTTACATAGAGATCTTCATTCGCATAGAGTGTGCCGTCAATGTCTTCCGGCTCTTCCGTCCTGTCTTCGATCACAAAAGCAATGCCATCCGGCCCCTTCATGGCAAGATCAAAAACCACCGTGTCACCGATGGAAAGATCTTCTGCAATCCGTTGAAGGATTGCACCATCCGCCACGGAGTATGCACAGAGCTCACCTTCAGCAGGCAGAGCGGTCACAACCGCTTCCACCGTCAGATCTGCATTGTTCTTCAGACCGGAAACGGCCCATGCATCCGTCACATTTTCTCCGCCGGCAACCTGATCCAGCTTTTCTGCCTGCAGCTCCTGGTTCTCTTTGTGCGTCCCGAAAATGTCAACCATCGCACAGCTGCCCGTATCACGGTAGCGGAAATCCGCCGCAGCCTTCTTTGCTTCCAGTGTGCTGTCGACCGTTGTATATATGGCTCTGATCTCTTTTTCCCGGTCCACGATGGTATCACTTGTGAAAACCCGGTTTTCATCATACCAGCCAAGGAAGGATTTCCCTTCCGCCAGAGGAGCTTCCGGAAGAGAAACGACAGTGGCACCGTCAGCGGCAAAGATGGTAGAAACTTCTTCCCCGTCTGCCGTAAAAGTGACCGTGTGATATGCTGAAAGTCCGACAGCATCCGACACCGCTTCATACGTCTCACGTGTTACGGATTCTGCCAAACCGCTGCCGGTCTGAACCAGCATCAGCATTGCCAGGGCAAACGCCAGAAAACGTTTCATCTCTTCACCTCCTCCGGATTCATAATAATCGCCCTTCCCGGGCTGTGTCAGCCACGCTCGGCTTCTACGGATTCTCCCTGCACACGGTTTTCATGTGCAGCCGTTCTCGTTATGGTACATACTCAACCCTGGCCCGAATCACCCATCCAAGGCTTTCTCTTGTTGCTGTATATTCGAAAGCTTCACCGATTCCGGCTGCGCTCCATCCTGATCCGATATTGATCTCCCATGTCACCCGGACTTCGGAGCAGTCAGCAAAATCGCTCAGGTCAGCAGTCAGCCGGATGGTCTCGCCTTCCCGGATGTTCATTCCACAGGAACAGAGCACCGGAACACTTCGCGTTCTCTGGATGGCATTTTCATCCTTCATCACGGTCCATACACTGAGAAGCTCTTCGGTTTTCACATATTTCGCTGCCCCGTCGATCTCAACTTCTGTCCAGTCTTCCGACTGACGGATCGTTTTGAAGACAGGGTGATCTTCCGCCGTGACCTGAATTCCATTGCTCCCGTCCTCGGTTTCATAAACCGTGATCGCCGTATCCGGCAGCAGCGTCCAGTATTCAGGCTGCGGAGCCGTTGTCTTTTCAAGGATGGCGTATATGCCGCACCGGTCGGCAGCAAAGCTTGCACTGCCATCCTCATGGATCTGCACATCCTGTTCTTCCATCCCATTTTCCGAAGAACATACGGCTTTCAGCTGGCTTCCCCGCCCGGCGGCACGGGAAACGGTCTCCCCATGCAGGATAATCGTTACGTTTCCGCCCCAGTCAGCGGGCTGCACCCTGTTTCCATCGCAGATAAATGACAGATCAACAGCCATGAGAGCACCCGCAGCTTCAACTGCAGCTGCTCCGGCAGTCACCCGGACAGGTATTCTGCCGGTCAGCATAACGCCTTCCATCAATTCCCGGCTGATGTCGGTCATGTTCCAGACTGCCTCAAAACCAAACGCTGAAAGCTGGCAGACCTGGAAGCTGACCGTATCGCCCCGCACCGTCACATCG
>ONVN01000321.1 GCA_900321295.1 uncultured Eubacteriales bacterium | reverse complement strand
CGAAGGCGCACGACTGGAAATCGTGTGAGGGCTGAAACTCTCCCAGGGTTCGAATCCCTGACTCTGCGCATACCTCTGAGACAGCTGTCTGGCTCAGAGGTTTTCATTTTGTTTCTTTTTGGAGGAGACATGGATCTTTTCGATATTATCGGGCCGGTTATGATTGGACCGAGCAGTTCGCATACGGCTGGGGCGGCCAGAATCGGTCTGATGGCACGAATCATTCTGGGCGATGAAGTTGTACATGCTGAAGTAGGGTTTCATGGCTCCTTTGCGAAAACCTTTCATGGGCATGGCACGGACCGGGCCATTGCTTCTGGCCTGATGGGCTTTGCGGTGGATGATCCGAGAATGCGGGATGCGCTGAACATAGCCGAGCAGGCGGGTATGAAGATACACTTCTATCCGGTTGCAATCCGAGGGGCACACCCCAATACAGTCCGGCTCAGCCTGGTCGGTGCGGGGGGAAAAACGTTGGAGATGGAAGCTGCTTCTGTCGGGGGAGGCAATATACGGATCCGGAAACTGGATGGGCTTCCCGTGGATTTTACCGGAACAGAAAACACCATGATTGTGCAGCATCATGATGAACCCGGTGTCATTGCATTGGTCACAGGGGCACTGGCATCCGATCGGATCAATATTGCCACGATGCAGGTGTACCGGCATAAGCTGGGAGGAACGGCTGTGATGATCCTGGAACTGGATGGAGTTCCGGAGGAAGCAACCATTGAGCAGATCCGTTCCGAGCCAGGAGTCAAATCTGTCCATTTTCTGCACAGAAGGATGGGATGACGATGGATTATACACTCCGAGAATGGGTCGAGATGGCAGGAATACAGCCACTTTCCCAAGCTGCACTGAAAGCGCAGATGGAAGAGAGCGGAAGCACGGAAGAAGAGGTCAATGCCAGGATGCGGTTCATGCTTGAATGCATGCGCGAGGCCGTTCAGGATGGCATGCAGGAAAATCTGCGGTCTGTTTCAGGCATGACAGGGGGCCAGGCATCAAAACTGTACCGACGCTATGCAAACGGCCATGCATTTTGCGGTGGACTTCTTGGGAAGGCCACTGCATATGCTCTTGCAACGGCAGAGAGCAATGCGTGCATGGGAAAAATCGTCGCGGCACCGACAGCTGGCGCCTGTGGAGTCCTACCCGGGGCAATCCTTGCCTGCATGGAAGAACGCAACATATCGGAGCAACGTGCCGTGAACGCGCTGCTGACAGCGGCTGCTGTAGGGATATCCATTGCGACGGAGGCCGGCATTGCAGGGGCTGAAGGCGGGTGCCAGGAGGAATGTGGCGCGGCTGCGGCTATGACTGCTGCGGCCTTGGTGGAACTGGAGGACGGGACGGCAGGGGAATGCGCAGAAGCTGCTGCGTTTGCGATCATGAACCTGATGGGCCTTGTATGTGACCCGGTGGGCGGCCTGGTTGAGGTTCCTTGTGTGTACCGGAATGTTGGCGCAGTCAGTATTGCATTCAGTGCAGCAGACATGGTGCTCAGCGGCATTCATTGCCCAATAGACCCGGATGAAGTGATTCTGGCAATGAAGGAAGTAGGAGATGCACTGCCGGGGTCTCTTCGCGAAACTGGGGAGGGCGGATGTGCAGGCTGTCCAAGCGTATGCTCGAAGCAAAAAGTATAGGAATTGGCTGTGTTGCATGTGGCAGTCGACTAGCACATTGGAGATGTGCTATAATAGCATGAAATTGGAGGGATTAAGGGTATGAAAAAATGGCTGGCTTTCTGCCTGATGATAACAATTCTGATGGGAATTTACAGCTTTGCCGCAGCGGAAGGCACGGTAAGGAAACTCCCGATTGATCTTTCGGGTGGCGCTCCTTTGCAGAAGAATTTTGATGCAAAAATGACGGTCTATGAAGATCCCAGCATCCGTGTCGAAAGAGCCAAGGTCAGCGGAAGCAAATGGGGCTGTGTTTATTACACAGCATTTATCACCATCGCGGATGCTTCACAGCTTCGCACGCTTCCCGCTGATGATACTTTTCTTTCAAAAATGACGACAAAAGCAAGCGTCATGGCAAAGCGTGTCAATGCAGTCCTTGCGACCAATGGAGATTACTGTACTGCGATCGATACCAAGAAGGCCAGCAGCTATATCCTTCGTCAGGGCGTTGTATACCGCGACTCCATTCAGACCGGTCTGGATCTTCTGATGATCGACGAGGACGGCAATTTCCATATCAAACAGGCGGATGATGCGCTTGCTGAGATGGATAAGACCATGATCGATGGGAAACGGGTGATCAATGCATTTCAGTTTGGCCCTGGACTTGTGATTGATGGAGAAAAGGTGCCGGATGAGTATATTCTTGATTACTCGCATTCTCCAGATTTTGCTCAGCCGGATCATAAAGCCCAGAGAATGTGCATTGCTCAGATCGATGATCTGCATTACATGGTTCTTTGCTGTGCTTTTTACGGAATGGACCTTGTCAGTCTCAGAGATCTTGCCATGGAGCTGGCTCCAGTCAAGAATGTCTATGTGCTCGACGGCGGGGAATCTACGCAGTTTGTTTTTCTGGGAACCAAGCTGAACAACATTAAAGAAGGCAGTCAGAATGTGCGGCCAGTAACAGATATTATCTACTTTGCAAGTGCCTACTTTACTGACTGACAGGGACCGGGGGTTGCTTTATGGACATGACATCCTATCTTGTCATGATGGCGGTTTCAGCAGTTGTCTGCTGCTGTATGACTTTCTTTCTTTTGAAAAACGACGGAATTGCTGTGAAGCAGGCAGGCCTTTCTGCTGTGCTGCTGCTTGTGTTGGGATCAGTTCTCGGGTTTGTATGTGCTAAACTGCTCTATATCATGTTGATGCTGCCGTTTGTGCGGGATCTTGGCATGTTCTTTCAGGGATCGCAGATCGACAAGCTTTCCTATTACGGCGGTGTAGCCGGCGTGGTATTTGCTGCTTTTCTGGTTGCAAAGATCACAGGGATTCCAGTAAGACGTTTCCTGAATCGTTTTGCACCCGCCGGCGCGTTTATGGCAGCCATGGCGCGATTTGCTGAATTTTATCTGGGCACGCTTGGCGTTGGTGATTATATGGAAGAGGGCGGATTCTTTCCGCTTGCTGTTGCCAACAAATGGGGAGAGTATTATCTGGCAGTCTTTATCTTTGAAGGATTGTTCAGTTTGATTGCCATGGTCCTTGCTTTTCTACACAATCGTGAAAAGGACTGT
The DNA here is from genome assembly GCA_900321295.1 of uncultured Eubacteriales bacterium. Classification (GTDB taxonomy): domain Bacteria; phylum Bacillota; class Clostridia; order Christensenellales; family Aristaeellaceae; genus UBA2943. The sequence continues at coordinate 1,451 of ONVN01000321.1, read as the reverse complement.
TTTGTGCGTACGCTCTTCTATCTGTGCCTGCCTCAGATTTTCTGCGAGAGCCTCCGCAACATCAGCATCTCCTGGCTTTTTGTCCGGGCAGAGCAGCTGCTCTGTTATCTCTTTGTTGAAGCTGTCCTGATCGCATGGAGCCTGCGGATCCGTGGAACCAGAAAACAATGGTATCTTCCTTTTGCTGCCGGATTGGTTGTGTGTGCATTGACAGTAGGGGAAGAGTTCGCACTGGATAAGTCGGATATTCCGCATGTGATTACGTATACCTGCATGGTGGCGGGGCTGGTTCTTCTCGTTGTTATGGAGCATTGGAGTTATCGCCAGGCCATGCAAGTCAGCAGCAAAGAATAGGATGGACACATAAAAAGAGGGCAGAACGTAATCGCTCTGTCCTTTTTTTATGAAAGGATTATTCCATTTGATAGGAACAGGATGTCTGTTTCTGAATAACAAAGCATTCCGGTGAACCTTCGCCTGCATTGAGAAAGTGTTGATGGAGCACATTGAAATCCTGCGGCCGGAGATGGGAGAGAAAAAGCATAAGCTCTGATCGTTCCCTGTCCCCTTCAAGATGACCGGGATAAGCACATACCGTGCAGACGCCGAGAGGAAGGAGAAGAGACAGTGCACTCTGAAGGGCTTTTTTGGTTGTCGGCCAGAGTGTTGTGATGCTCTTGTCGCCTCCGGGAAGCCACCCAAGATTGAAGGAAACATAGCGGACGGGTGTTGTCACCTTTTCAAGCATATGCTCGTGGCCCAGCTGAAAGAGTGTACAGCGGTTGAGCATGCCTTCATTTTCAAGACGCAGACAGGTGTGTTCGACAGCATCTGCCTGTATATCAAAACCATAAACATGCCCAGTCTCCCCGACAAGACCCGCAAGCTCCAGCGTATCATGTCCATTGCCAAGAGTGGCATCAATTACCGTATCGCCTTCCATGACAACGAGTTTTCGAACATCTGCCGCAAGAAAACGGGCTGACCGGAGCTCATAGGCCACATCGTTCTTCATGTTTACAGCTCCTTCAGTGCACGGACTTCCGCAGGAGAAAGGCGCCGCCAGGTGCCGCGCGGAAGGTCTTCAAGAAGAATCGGTCCGAAACCGATACGTTTGAGCTGGACCACCTGATGGCCTATGGCTTCAAACATTCTCCGGACCTGGCGGTTTCTCCCTTCGTGAATGGTGACAAGCACGATGGTATCAAAGGCCTCATAACGAACAAGACGCACATTGGCGGGACTTGTCAGGCGTCCGTCAAGATCTACACCCTGACGAAGCTGGCGCAGTTCTTCTTCTGTTACTTTATTGGAAACTTTGCACAGGTATTTCTTGGGAACTTCATGACTGGGATGGAGAAGATGCTGCATCATGTCACCATCGTTTGTCAGAAGGATCAGGCCCTCACTGTCAAAATCCAGACGCCCGACAGGATATAGGCGGACAGGAT